>JAHEBK010000005.1:15184-16911 GCA_024642295.1 Flavobacterium sp.
CTTCAAAGAAAACACTTCCTGGAGTCTCTGCTTTGATGGTGATTGGATTTAAGGCTGTTCCTGTTTTCTTTATACTTATTTGAACATTTGTCCAAATTCCATTAGTCAATACAATCGTCGTTCCTGCTGAAGCATTTGTAATAGCTGTAGTCAAAGCTACATTTGTACTTACTGTTTGAGCTTGAAGTGATAATACTAAAAAATAAAATATTGATGTGAGTAAAGTTTTCAATAAAAATATCAATTATAGTTAGTTGTACATTAACAAACATATCAAATAAAAAAGGATATGTTGCAAAAACAGCCCTAAATTGGTTAACCAATTATTATTTTAAGGGGTATTTCTTACCTTAACTGGTTAACCAAATTGAATTGAAAACAAAAAAAGACCTCGTTTAAAACAATTAAACGAGGTCTTCAACTACTATTTATTAAAAATTTATGCTTCTACAATTCTAGCTACAAAATAATTTTTCTTTCCACTTTGCAACAATACAAATTGGTTGTTAATCAAATCATTTGCACTAAGAACAAAATCTTCTTTTATTTTCTCCTTATTGATTGAAATAGAGTTAGCGGTCAACGCTCTTCTGGCCTCCCCATTCGATTTAAAAAATCCTGTTTTCTCATTCAAAACAGATACAATTTCGATTCCTGCTTCGATTTCTGTTCGAGCAATCTCCGCCTGTGGTACACCATCAAAAACTTCTAAGAAAGTAGCTTCGTCTAAGGTTTTCAAATCATCAGCTGTGGCGTTACCGAAAAGGATAGTGGAAGCTTTTTGAGCTTTTTCTAATTCTTCTTTAGAATGTACAAAAGTCGTTAATTCCTCGGCTAATCTTTTTTGCAATACACGCAAATGTGGCGCTACTTGATGCTCTACAATCAATGCTTCTATTGTTTCTTTGTCTAAAAATGTGAAGATTTTAATGTATTTCTCGGCATCCACATCAGTAGTATTTAACCAAAATTGGTAAAATTTATAAACCGAAGTTTTATCTGTTGTCAACCAAACATTTCCTCCTTCAGATTTTCCAAATTTAGAACCATCCGCTTTTGTAATCAACGGACAAGTCATCGCAAAAGCTTTGGCTTCTTCACCAACATTCATACGACGTACTAACTCCGTTCCTGTCGTGATATTCCCCCATTGGTCAGAACCTCCCATTTGCAACAAACAGTTGTATTCTTTATGCAAATGGTAAAAATCATACCCTTGAATCAATTGATACGTAAACTCCGTAAATGACATTCCCTCTCCCTCACCATTGATACGTTTCTTAACAGAATCTTTTGCCATCATATAATTCACGGTAATTCTTTTACCTACATCACGAGCAAAATTGATAAAAGACAATTCTTTCATCCAATCGTAATTATTTACTAAAACAGGCGCATTTACAGCTGTTGAATTAAAATCTAAAAAACGCGATAAAACCCCTTTAATTCCGTCAACATTATGTGCCAAAGTAGCTTCATCAAGCAAATTACGTTCGTCTGATTTTCCAGAAGGATCTCCAATCATTCCCGTAGCTCCTCCTACCAAAGCGATAGGTTTGTGCCCGAAGTTTTTAAGGTGCACTAATAACAAAATAGGCACTAAACTCCCTATATGCAATGAATCTGAGGTTGGGTCAAATCCAATATAGGTGGTGGTCATTTCTTTTAAAAGTTGCTCTTCGGTTCCAGGCATAATGTCGTGAACTAAACCACGCCATTGTAATTCG
>JAHEBK010000006.1 GCA_024642295.1 Flavobacterium sp.
TTTTAAAACTTTTTCCGTCAATAGGATCAGTATAAGTATTCCCTTTTAAAGCCAAAGCTAAAACAGGACGTACGACATAACTTAAACGAATAAGAATCGGCCGCGGAATGGTGTTGAGTATTAATTTGAATGCTTTTTTCATTTCTTTTCACAAAGATTCACAAAGTCACCACAGAGATTCACAAAGTTTTTTAAGAATCCGATGGTGTGTTTATAAATCGTTTTATATTGTTTTTTAATATTTTACTATTGTAGTTCATTAAAAGGCCTAATGGATATTTTCCTAATTTTAAATAAGTAAGAATTTGTGCAAAATGAACTGAGGTAAAGTTCTCAACCGTTTTTAGTTCAACCACAAGTTGGTCTTCAACTAATAAATCAATTCGGTATCCATGATCTAATTTTATTTTTTTATAGGTAATTGGAAGTGTTATCTCTTTGTCTACTTTTAGACCTGCATTTTTTATTTCATAAAAAAGACATTCTTGATATGCAGATTCCAATAGTCCTGGGCCAAGTTGTCGATGTACCTCAATCGCAAGACCAATTACTTTATATGAAAGAGCTTGTAGATATTCTGAAACCGCTATAGGTTGTTCACTATCCATTGTTTCTAATTTAAAAATAAAATCTTGGTGAATCTCTGTGGTGACTTTGTGAGTCTTAGTGAAATAACTTAGACTACCAAAGGTATTTTTCTAAACTCATCCTCTTCATTGCTTACTATTCCCAATGCTTTGTAAATATAGGCGAAAGTCGAAAGTAATTCTGGTTTTCCGTCAACTAGTGCGATGTCGTGTTCAAAATGAGCAGATGGTTTTCCATCAGCTGTTAGGATTGTCCATCCATCTTTTAGTTGCTTGATGTTACGCGTTCCTTGGTTAATCATCGGTTCAAGTGCAATCACCATTCCTTCTACAAATAATTTTCCACGACCACGTTTTCCGTAGTTTGGCATTTCAGGATCTTCGTGCATTTTTTGACCTAAACCATGCCCTACAAGTTCACGTACAACTCCGTAGCCATGACCTTCGGTGTATTTTTGGATAGCATTCCCTACGTCTTCCACACGGTTTCCAGCTTTGAATTCGCGGATACCTACGTATAAAGATTCTTTGGTAACTTGTAATAATTTTTTGGTTTCAGGTGCCACTTCACCTACTTCAAAAGTATAGGCGTGGTCACCGTGAAAACCATTTTTGAAAGCTCCACAATCCACAGAGATAATATCTCCACTAACAAGAGGGGTATTGTTTGGAATTCCGTGTACTACTTGAGCATTTGGGCTCATACAAAGGGAATTTGGAAACCCATATAAACCTAAGAAACTTGGTTCAGCGCCATGGTCTCTAATAAATGTTTCGGCTAATTTATCTAAATGTAAGGTAGTTACTCCTTCTTTAATCTCAGAAGCTAACATTCCTAATGTCTTGGATACGATTAAAGCACTTTCGCGCATTAATTCAATTTCTTCACGTGATTTTACAATAATCATAGTTTTGAATTTTGAGATGGCAAAAGTACAATTTTAATTGATTTAATCAGGATTTGCCATTATTTTATATAGTTCAGAATTGGAAATACAAAACTCGTTATTCAGTGCAATTGCATTCAATTGCGCACTAATCAAACTACTTTCTCTACTATTGATTAAAAAAAGCGAACTTTCTCCAAAAGTAAATAGTCGTTCCTCTGAAGTCAACATCGTTTTATAATTTTTCACCAATTCGGTGGCTAGATTGCGCTGTTTTAATAAGGAGTTGATGACTTCTTTTTGTGCATTGATTTTGTTTTGAAGTTGCTGGCGTTCTAAATTCAATGAATTCGTTGTTTCTTGCAATTTAAATTTAGTTAACTTCAAGCTACCTCTTTCTTTTCTTAGAAATATCGGATACGCAAAGTCAATTCCAATTTTGTAATTTTCGAATTTGTAATTTTCGATATATTGTGGTTCTGATAAATAAGAATACCCAATATTGATTTTAGGTAAAAGACTGTTCGCTTTTAATTTTCGTTCCACATTCAAGATGTCAATTTTGCTTTCGATAGCATTTATTTTAGGATGTTCATTGATGGAAAAATCTGTCTGTAGAAGACTATTTGTTCTTAAGGTTTCTTGAATGGTAGCTTCCAATTTTTTTTCTGGAAAAAGAGTGTCGGTAATTTCCATAGGTATGGAGTTTTCGAGCCATAAAAAATTAGAAAGTTCCAGTTTTGCTTTCGTTAATTTTAATTTCGAATTTTCTAAACTTAATATTCTACTAGTCAAACTAATTCCTGCTTCGATACTGTCAATTGCTCTTTTATCTCCTTGTTTGATAAGTGATGAAATTCCTTTGTATCGTATTTCAGCATTTGTTTTATATTGTGAATAGAGTTGGAATTCCTCATAATTACGTTTCCAATTAAAATAGGCAACTGAAGCATCGTATAGTATCGAAACAGCTTGAAGTTTTCTTTCAGCTTGGCTTAATTGTAATTGTAATTTTGCGCTACGTAAGTCAGCCATTCGTTGATTAATTAGCAGTCCTTGACCTAAAGGAATTGAAATGCCTAAGGATGCCAATCCTTGATTAGGAACATTGTTTTCGGGGTTTAGAAAAATTCCTTCATTTTGTTCAAATCCCGCTTTAATTTCGACACCGTACCAAGTTGGTATTTTGAAACTACTGTTAAAAATGGAATAATAGTTTTTGTCTTTAAATTGTTTTTTATCAAAGTCTACTTCAATTTTAGGGTCGAATGCACCTCTTGCGGCCATTAAATTAGCTTGCGCTTTGTTAATTTCTAAATTGGCATTTTTTACTAAAGGATGAAATTTTTTGACATAACCCAAGTATTCTTCAAATGTGAATTCGAAGTTTTTTTGAGTTTCTAAACTTGAATTGCTTTTTTGAGCGTTAAGTCCAGAACTGAATATTAGTAAAAATAGAACTATTTTTTTCATTATTTTTTTGCTTTAGCTGTCTTTGATGCTTTAGGTTCATAATAATCAGGAGGGAATCCGTTTAAGGTTCTCCATATTTCAAACCATACAGGAACGGTATTCAATAATGCAATTGTTTGTGCTCCAGAACCGATACTAATTTGTTTTGGCCAGCTAGCTTCTTCGGGGTCAGGGGCAATCAAGACTCTGAATTTTCCATTATCACTAATGAAGTTTTCAACTGCAACAATTTTTCCGCCAAAAGTTCCATAGGACATATCAGGCCATCCAGAAAACACAATTGTAGGCCATCCATCAAACCATACTCTTACTTTTTCACCTTTAGAAATTAAAGGAAGATCAAGCGGATTGACATAGGTTTCTACAGCAATATCATATTCTGATGGCATTATTGTAACGATAGGCGTTCCTTCCTTAATAGTTTCGCCAATTCCTGCTTGCAATGCCCTATTGATATATCCATTTTGAACCGCTTTGATATAGTACATTCCATTACGAATGCTATAGTTAGCATATTGATTTTCTAATTTGTTTACTTGTGCTTCAGTATCGTATTGATTGCTTAAGGCAGTAAATTGATCACTTTCGGCTTTTGAAAATTTCTCGTTGTATTCGGCAGTAATTCTATTGATTTCTACTTTTGAGTTTAAATAATCGTTTTTGCTTGTCAGTAATTTATTTTCCTGAGTTATGATTTTAGCTTCTACTTCTTGTAGTTTTAATCTTTTTTCTTCAACATCAGTTAGTGGTTTTAATCCCTCACTTTGCAATTGAATGGCACGATTGTATTGCGTTTGAGCGATTTTTAGTTGTGTTTTGACTGCCACTAAATCAATAGAATCACTTTTTATTTTTAGCTCTGATTGTTTGATTTTATTTTCAGCTTGTTCTAATTTTAATTTTTGTTCTTTTAAAATTGACTGAATTTGATTGGATAACGAACCTACCTTTGAATCATAGGAAGCTAATGCGTTTTTTTTAGCATTTACCTGATTTTTGGTATTTTGAACTAAATTCGGGTCCATATAATCCTCTTTTATTTCAGATATAAATAAGATAGTGTCTCCTTTTTTTACAAAATCACCTTCTTGAACATACCATTTTTCAATTCGACCCGAAATCACACTTTGTATCGATTGTGGTCTTTGATTAGGTTTTAAAGTAGTTACGGCTCCTTTTCCAGAAATGTTTTGGGTCCAAGGCAGAAACAGAGCTAAAATTGCAATTATCGATACGATAGTGATAATCTTATTTAAAATTTTATAATGCGGTCTAGTTTCTAAATCCTTTACAGTTTTGTATCGTTGTAAAAGTGCAACGTTGTGCTTATTATTGTTAGAGATGTTTAGCATAATATTATATTTTAGAATCTAAAATGATTTTTCCTTTTTGCAGTTTTATGTGACGATTACACTTTGTTTTCCAATATGGATTTTTGGATGAAACTATAATGGTCCATTTGTGTTTGTCTGAAGTTAAAAAATCAATGATTTCATTGGCTACTTTTTCGTCCATTGTATCAGTGGGGTCTTCATAAAATAAAATTTGAGGTTTTGTAATAATGCTTCTTGCTAATATTATTTTTTGTGCATTAGATGATGAAAGCTGTTTGCCTTCTGGAAATAAAGGAGTCTCTAAGCCTTGTGGTAATGATTTAATAAAATCAGTAAGTTGAACGCCTTCAAGAGCCCATCTAATATTTTCTTCTGTAATACTACTATCATTAAATGATAAGTTTTCTAATACTGTGCCTTCAAAAGGAGTTTCGCCATAAACTATACTTGAAATTTGGGCTCGGTATTGATTTAGATTTATCTTTTTGAACGTATCGTCATTGATAAATAATGCCCCTGAAGAAGGTTGTATTAAACCCGAAAGAATACGGGTTAGGGTTGTCTTTCCAGAGCCATTCTCGCCATCGATATAAATGCGTTCGGATTGGTTTATTACTAATGAAATATCGTCTAATATTTTGATTTTAGAATCAGGGAATTTAAAGCTTATATGTTCAGCATCTAATGAAATTGAGTTGTAGCAATTATCATATTCAATAGGGAAATCCTCTTCTAAAGACATATCAGTAACGAGTCCTATTTTTTCAATAGAAGTTAAAACATCATAAAATGTTTCAAGCCCAATTATTATTTTTTCGACAGAGTTTATGACTAATAAAATTATAATCTCAGCCGCAACAAATTGTCCCATATTCATTTCTTGAGACAATACTAAATAGCCCCCAATAGAGAGTAAACTAGCAGTGATTATTATTTTAAAAATGATAAGTTGGGTGAACTGTGATTTGATTACCGTAAAATGTTTTTCCCTATATTTTAGGTAATCAGTGGTTATGTGGTCGTTTTTTTCTAAGGCATAATTGTGATGTAATTGATTTCTAAAACTAAAATTATTACGTGCTAATTCCTGTAGCCAAGCAGCAACTTTATATTTGTATTTAGACTCCATAAGACTGCTTTGAAGTCCAGGGTTATAGGAGAATTTAAATATAAAATAAAGCAGAATAATTAATAAAAAACCAAATATGATAAAGTAATTATGGTACAATGATAGTAATATAATTCCAAATACAATTTGAAGTAAGGCTCCTGAAAAATCGAGTAGTAATTTAGAAGTTCCTTTTTGAATGGTTAGCGTATCAAAAAAACGATTGGCTAATTCAGGAGGGTAACTATTATAGTATTCCTCAAATTTAATTTTTGGTAATCGAACAGCAAATTCAAAGGAAGAACGAACAAATATTTTTTGTTGTAAATTTTCTGTGATTCGTAATTGCATTAATGATAAAATACCAACCAATGCAACACCAAAAACAACTAGAACAATCAAAACAATCCAAGATACACTTGCTCTGCCGGATTGAATAAAATTTGTAATCGCCTGGATGCCGAGTGGTAATGACAAACTAACGAGTCCCGAAAAGATAGCGTAAAAAAATAATTGATAAACATCTTTTTTGTCTAATTCAAGTAAATTGTAAAATCGTTTTAATGGTTTCATGTTTTATTTTTTTAGAATCGAAGTAATAAGGTTCAAATAAAAATCAGTTGGAGTGATTTCGTCATTACAGTTGGTGATGGATTTTAAATGGTCATTTAAGAAGTATTGATGTAAGGCTCCCTCTATTATAGATGAGGCTAAACTTTTAGGGTAAAGATAGTCTGAATTGACTTCAATAATTAACATTACAATTCGATTAATTACATTTTTATAAATTACAAAAAAACCTTCTTTATTTTCTTCATCGACTTCTTTGGTGTGAAGGATTTTTGTGAATTCAGCAATGATGATGCGACAAAGTATTGCTTCATTGATATGTGGGATAGAATGATCTTCTTCAGCCTTTTCTGTAACAACAGTTATTGCCCGTTTTAATTTCTCCATCGGGTCATCAATATTTGTCAATTTGAAAACCATTTTATACTCTATCCAACTCCAATACCAAGAACACAGGTAAACTAATAGTTTGTGTTTGTTTTCAAAATAACGGTATATTGAACTTTCATTTGAACCTATCTTTTCGCCTAATTTTTTAAAAGTAAAATTTTCAAAACCTATTTCGTCAATTAATAAAATACTCTCCTCAATAATTCTTTTCCCTAAGATTGAAGTTTCAGGATCTTTGACGTATATTTTTTCGTTGACTTTGATAGTCAAGTTTGATAATATTGATTTCATATTGAGCGGGTTTTGCGCAAATATAACAGTAATACTATTAATAATGAAATTTTAACTTTTATTTATTACTTTGATTATCATAAAGTATCCGAAGTAAAGTTGAACTCGGGTTTGGTTTTTTATGGCAGTTTTAAAAAAAAAATCATGTTTTGAAAATTGAAGTTTATGGCTATCAAATAGGGTTTAAAAAGAGGTTCTTTTATTTTGTTTCGCTTTAGTTTCAAAAAAAAATACCGCAGATTAACAAATTTTAAAATATTTATAATTGAATAATTTGCGAATCTGCGGTGTAAAATTCTAATTTAACTTAGCAGACTTTTAGTCTGCTGAACCCAATCAATGTACTTTAAGGTTCAACTGGTTTAGTTTAAAACGTATTGATAATTAAGAAATATAAAGGCATACCTATTGTAATATTTATGGGGAAAGTTACAGCAAGTGCCATAGGGAGAAAAAGTCCTGGATTTGCTTTTGGTACTGTTATTTTCATTGCTGCTGGTACAGCGATATAGGAGGCGCTAGCGGCTAAGATGGCAAACATAAATCTATTGCTAATATCATCTGTAATCAATGAGCTTAATATGGCAAATAGACATCCGTTAAATAATGGTATCAGGATAGCAAACAGGGTAGGGAAGAGGCCAAAAGAGAAAAATGATTTTAGTTTTTTGCCACTTGTTATTCCCATGTCTAATAGAAATATAGCAAGAAACCCTTTGAATAGGTCGTTAGTAAATGGTGCGATTCCTTCTGCTTGTTTGTCACTTGCAATAAAACCGATTACTAAACTTCCTAATATTAAAAGCACACTTCCATTTGTAAATGAATGCGTTAGGATTGAAGTTTTTTTGATAGTTTTGGATTCTTGTTTGTTAAAAACGGATATTAATACCAATCCAATTATTATTGCTGGAGACTCCATTAAGGCCATGATGGCTACCATGTGTCCGTGAAGGCTTAATTGTTGTGATTCAAGAAAAGAAACTGCAGTTACAAATGTTACAGCACTTACGGAACCATATGCAGCAGCTATTGCTCCCGAGTCAAATACATTAAGTTTTCTTTTTAAGATAAAAAATGTATAAAGTGGTATAAATAACGAGATGCAAATCCCGAAGATCATAGACCAAAAGATTTCACTTGTGAATGCTTCGTGTGATAGTTCTTGACCACCTTTAAATCCTATGGCGAATAATAAATAGAGAGAAATAAATTTAGAAGAGTTTTGTGGTATTTCTAAGTCACTTTTTAAATAGACTGCAATTATTCCTAGGACAAAAAAAAGTAAAGCTGGATTGGTGAGATTTTCTATAAGTAAATTGAAATTCATCTTGTTTATGATTTAAGTAGTTTTTTATTTTTTTCTAACAGTGGTAAGTGTTTTTTTATTTTGTGTAGCTAATATGTATTTCTGAGAATACGACGAGTTTGTGATTGTTTAGCTCTGACTCAGATATTATTTCACTCAACCGTTCCAAACTATTTTTTAATTCTGCAATTCTTTTAGTAGCTAGAGCTTCAGTTATACCATATCTTTCTTGGGAACTAAAATTTTTTCTTTCGTGAAATTTAATTTTGTTTAAATAAAGATTTGTAAGTACTTCTTTTAATTCTAAAGGTGAAAATTCACCGTCAATTAATTTTAACTTTTGCATCAGATTTGTTTTTAATGATTTTGAGAAATTATCTTCGTTGCAAAATTCATTATTTTTGGTTATATATTTTTATTTATATTTGTAATAAGATATATAAAATATTTTTATGAATTATACTTTAAATCAACTTCGAATATTTCTTAAAATCGTTGAAACAAAAAGCGTAACTAAAGCTTCAGAGGATCTTAATTTAACGCAGCCTGCTGTTTCAATTCAGCTTAGAAATTTCCAAAATCAATTTGATATTCCTTTAACGGAAGTTATTGGAAGAAAAATTGCTATAACTGATTTTGGATATGAGATTGCCGAATCAGCTGAAAATATTATCAATCAAGTTTATGCAATTAACTATAAGACACAATCTTATAAAGGTCTATTGGCCGGTAGGTTGAAAATTTCCGTAGTATCTACAGGGAAATATGTGATGCCCTTTTTTTTGTCGGACTTTATAAAATCAAATCCAGAAATTGAATTGTTGATGGATGTGACTAATAAAAACAAAGTCATTCGAAGTTTAGAAAACAATGAAGTAGATTTTGCGTTGGTATCTATTTTACCTAAAGCGCTCCATGTTGAAAAGTTAGATTTGCTTCAAAATAAATTATACTTGGTAGGAAATGCTGGTGAGCAAATTTCTCAGTCAGAGAACTCTAAAGAGATTTTTGGAGAATTACCATTAATTTTTAGAGAAAAAGGATCAGGTACAAGGCAAACTATGGAAGAATTTATCACGAGAAATACAGTGCCTGTGTTAAAGAAATTAACGCTCACTTCAAATGAAGCGGTTAAACAAGCATTGTTAGCAGGATTTGGTTATTCAATAATGCCGTTAATTGGAATAAAAAGCGAGTTGCTAAACAATGAGCTGCAAATAATTCCTGTGAAAGGACTTCCTATTAAAACAGTATGGAGTTTGATTTGGTTAAAAGGAAAAAATCTTTCTCCAGTAGCGTTGTCTTATTTGAATTTTTTAAAACAAGAAAAAGATCAAATAGTTATGGATAGATTCAGTTGGTCTGAACACTACAAATAATGGTGTTATTTTCAAAACATGACACTTGAAATGAAATAAGCCGGTCAAAAATGATTTTGACCGGCTTATTTTGAAATAATTTGAATTTGTTACAACAATGAATGTTGTGTCATTACTGCTGGTTGGACAACCCCCATCAAATCTAATATTGTAGGAGCGATATCACCTAAAACACCATCATTTACTTTTTTTATTTCTTTATCAACCAAAATAAAAGGAACTGGGTTTGTTGTGTGCGCTGTATTTGGACTTCCGTCAGGATTAATCATCGTTTCACAATTTCCGTGGTCTGCAATCACAAGGACTGAATAGTCATTGGCTACAGCCGCAGTAATTACTTTTTCAACGCATTTGTCAACGGCTTCACAGGCTTTTATAGCAGCTTCCATAATTCCAGTATGTCCAACCATATCACCATTGGCGAAGTTTAAACATACAAAATCAACTTCTCCTTTTTCAATTTCAGGAACCAAAGCATCTGTTAACTCATAAGCGCTCATTTCTGGCTGTAAATCGTAAGTTGCTACTTTTGGAGAGTTTTTAAGGATACGGCTTTCGCCAACAAAAGGTTCTTCACGACCGCCTGAGAAGAAGAAAGTAACGTGTGGGTATTTCTCTGTTTCAGCAATACGGATTTGTTTTTTACCTGCTTTTTCTAAAACTTCACCAAGTGTTTCAGTGATGTTATCCTTGTTGTATACCACTTTTACGTTTTGGTATGTTTCGTCATAGTTGGTCAATGTAACATAATACAAGTTCAACTTATGCATGTTTTGTTCGTGGAAATCTTGTTGCGAAAGCGCTTCTGTCAATTCGCGACCTCTATCAGTTCTGAAATTGAAAAAAATAACAACATCATCTTCTTGAATGGTTGCTAATGGGTTTTCGTTACTATCAACAGCAATAAGTGGCTGAATGAATTCGTCAGTAACATCGTTTCCATAACTAGTAGCCATAGAAGTAACAATGTCATGCGTAGGAGTTCCAGTGCCATTTACGACTAAGTCATAGGCTAATTTTACTCTTTCCCAGCGTTTGTCACGATCCATAGCGTAATAACGACCAATAACCGAAGCTATTTTTACAGGAGTATTGGCAATGTAATTTTGTAAATCTTGAATGTATTTTTTTCCTGATTTAGGGTCTACGTCACGACCGTCAGTAAAGGCGTGAATAAAAACATTATCTAAACCGTAATCTTGTGAAGCATCTATTAATCCACGTAAGTGTGATGTATGTGAATGAACGCCGCCATCAGAAACTAGTCCTAAAAAGTGAACTTTTTTATTATTGTCTTTAGCATATTGAAAAGCATCTTTAAGGACTTGCTCTTTTGCTAGTGTTTTATTGGCTACAGCCAAATTAATTTTAGCTAAATCTTGGTATACAATTCTTCCTGCACCAAGATTCATGTGACCTACTTCACTATTTCCCATTTGTCCTTCTGGAAGTCCTACATGTAAACCATCTGTGCGTAATTGTGCACTAGGGTATTTTTTGTAAAGACTATTTATAAAAGGTACATTGGCATTGTCTATTGCGGATACTTTTGGATCAGGAGATTTCCCCCACCCATCTAATATCATAAGGATAACTTTTTTGTTCATTTTTGTCAAGTTTTATGCAAATATAAAACTTTTATAAACTTTGGAAGCTATCCTTAAATAGTATTATTGTTTTATAAACATTGACCTAACAAACTTAGAATGATTTGTTGTAGAAAAGCGGTAGTTTATTTTATTAATGAATTGTAGTCAATAAAATAACGAAGTCTAATGGAGAAAATATTAGTCAAATTGCTATTGAAAACATTCTTTAAATTAGTGTTTAAATTATGTTCTACCATATTGCTATTTTCTTGAGCATAATTTCTATACAATAAAGAAATCTCGCTACCTGGTGCAAACCACCATGAATAAGAAAGGTCAAAATTCCAAGAATTGAAATTTCTGTTTTTATTCATCATAAAGCTATTGTTGTCTATTAAATAACCGTCGTTTTGTAAGGTTGAAAATTGATGAATATCAGAGAATGACCAATAATATCTAGCTGTGAAATTCAGTGTCATTCGGTTACTAAGAGCGTATTTTCCAATTAAATCATTTTGTAAAATTTGAATATCTCTTTTTCCAATAATAATATCAGAATTATCAAAAGCAGCCCAACCTAAATCATTTTTTTGGAATGTAAATTGAGAAGATAATAATATTGAAAATCTATTATTGAATCGGTATTTTTGACTCAAATACAAATCGTATATATTTCTGTTTTTAGCATCAAAAACTATTATAGAGGGCTGAATTGAGATTGAGTAGTTTCTATTCTCATTGGAAGCAAATTTAAAGTAAGAATAAAATTGTTTTGGAATATGGAGGTATTTATTCTCTGTCCTTGGCTCGTAAAAGTCATAGGTGACATAGGGTGTAAATTGAAAAAGAAATTGAAAATTGTCGTTTTTTAATGTGGAGGCCTTTATTTCGGTTTCAATAGCTGCAGTTTGTAGCTTTCCTGATGTGTTTTCAAATTCTACATTAATAGTTTCTTTTACATTAAATGTATTGAATGATTTTGTTGGGTTTACGATTCGGTAACTTCCGCAGGCATAAGCATTATGGTAATTTTTATAAAATAGTAACCCTAAATCATTGGTGTCGTAGTTTTTTGAAAGGTATTTTCCGGCAAATTCATAGCGATATTGTCCACTCGTTTTTGCAAATCCTAATTCTGTTTTAATACCATTGTAATCTTCAATATCATTGATGGAACTGTATTTAAAATCACCATATAAGTTGTAGGAGTTTGATTTGGTGTTTAAATCGAATAGCATTGCTGAGACGTTTCCGTCTCTAAAACTACCATCACGAGTAGTGTTAGTGTTAATAAGTGTAACCGAAGAGTTTTGTCTAAAGCGTTGATCCAATACAACGATGTTGTAATTGGTAACAGGTTGAATGACTTCGTTTCTGTCTGTATTGTTTGTGTTGTTGCGTATGGTTGCAAATGTTTTTTCGGTTACGGCATTTAAAAAACCAATTCCTAAGCCTTTTTGAGTCCTTCCAGAAACTTTAATTGCATTTATTAAGTTCACGGTACTTGGGAAATTAGTGACTACTTCATCATTGGAGATTTGGCTTTCAAGTGTTTCTTTTTCGATTATAGTACTACCGCCAATTCTTCTGGAATAAAATAAAATTCCTTTACTGAATAAGTTGGTCCCTTCTGTAAAAAAAGGTCTGTTTTCTATCAAGGTTTGTTCAAAAGGTTCTAGATTTAATATTGCATTATCAAATTTAGTTTGTCCAAAATCAGGTACTAATATAGCGTCAAGGGTGAAAGAGTCGTTAATTCCGTATTTAATATCTATGCCGGCTTTTAAAGTTCTGTCGGATGTGGAATTGTCTTCTTGATAATAAGCCGAAGTATAAGGAATAAAGAATAGTCTTGTTGGTGGCTTTATGTTTTCTATTCCTTTAAGTATTCCAGCTTGTGTGATTACAGCACCTATCTTAGTATCAATGTAATTCCAGGTATATTTTTGGACATTGCGTTTAATTTCACGCATAAAATTTAAACCCCAAGTTTGTTCTTTGGTATTTGAAAATCGTAAAGCGGCATAGGGAATTTTCATTTCAACAGTCCAGCCAAAATCTGTTATTTTGACTTTGCTTTCCCAGATGGCGTCCCAGGTAAAATCTTCATTGTCTTCAGTTGCTAGGCAATCCATTTGGACACCTGCTGCGCTAACAAAAAAGCGATAATCTTGTTGGCCATCATTAAATCCGTTGATGAAAACAGAAAAATGATCTGATGCTCCAAAAACATCACGATTGGTTATTTCTTTTAATATTTTATCTGGTTCATTGTCGTAAAGTACAGCCGAAATGTAAATAGCGGAATTATCATAAAGTACCTTTACTTCAGTTTTCTTATTATCTGGTATTAGTTTTCCGTTATCTGGTTCAAACATGATAAAATCAGAGGCTTTATCTGTATTTGAAAGCCATTCATCCTCGTCTAGTTTTCCATCTATATTGATGTTTTTTATAATAGATTTTGCTCTAAGAGTCTTTTTTTGACCAAAGAGAGAAATGTTAATCGTCATATAAATTAAGACAAGAAAATAAACTTGTTTAGTCATGCAACACACGTATAATTCAGACAAAAATAACATAATTTTAACAAAAAGCAAATTCGTAAAAATTCCTCAAGTAGTTTTTTGATTACAAATGGGTGTTAAATGTGGTTGTTAGGGATGTTTTTTATAGTGCTAAGTAAAAAAAAGTTATATATTTGCGTACCCATTTCTATTTTGTAATTTAATCTAAATCAATGCGTTGTAAATTTTTTATTAGTTTTTCTTTATTGCTTTCTTTGTTTTTAATTAGTAATATTTTTTCTTCGGATGCTAAAAGTATTCCGAAAAAAAAAGTAGTTAAATTCGCCAATGTTGATTCTTTCAACTCTGAAGAAAGTATATATGAAAGCTTACATTCAAATGAGTTTGAATTGCCAAAATTCGAAATCTTCACTCAAGCCTTAAAAGGATTCTATCTTTTGAAAGAGAAAGGGCTTATTCAAAAAAATATTTTAACAGTAATAGATTTTAGTCTGTCTTCAAATGCACAACGACTTTGGGTAATTGATTTAGACACAAATACTATTTTGTATAATTCGCTAGTGGCACATGGTAGAAATTCAGGAGATGAATATGCGACCAGTTTTTCTAATGCTCCAGAATCATATAAAAGTAGTTTAGGTTTTTATGCAACAGGAGAAATTTATAGAGGTAAACACGGAATGTCTTTGAAATTAGATGGTTTGGAAAAAGGGTTGAATAGTAATGCTAGAGAAAGAGCCGTAGTGATACATGGTGCCGATTATGTGTCAAATTCATTTATAAAAAACAACAAAAGATTGGGTAGAAGTTTAGGTTGTCCTGCAATACCTCTTGAATTAACGGATAAAATTATTCAGACTATTAAAGAAAAGTCTTGCTTGTTTATTTATCATCCTTCAAAAAGTGAACAAATAATGTCGCATTTGATTTCTTAAGAGTGAAATAAAGCCTGTTAATAGTGTTATATATTTCGATTTGAATAGAAAACAGAGCTGTTAAAGATGTGAAAGTTGAAAAATAACACAAGCTAATGATTTAATTTTAAAAAGGTTAGCGATGGTTATTATTTTTTTGTTAAAAAGATTAAAAAAAACTTGTTTCAAATTGAAGTTATTATTTATCTTTGCGCCAGTAATGCGAAAGTAGCTCAGTTGGTAGAGCTCCAGCCTTCCAAGCTGGTTGTCGCGAGTTCGAGCCTCGTCTTTCGCTCTAAGAGCAAGTAAATTTGCTAAAGAGTTTTAAAATAATAATGCGAAAGTAGCTCAGTTGGTAGAGCTCCAGCCTTCCAAGCTGGTTGTCGCGAGTTCGAGCCTCGTCTTTCGCTCTTTAAAAATCCGAAACAGTATTGTTTCGGGTTTTTTATTTTAAATCACTCAAGTCTGCTTCGTTTGCTAGTTCTATTGCTTTTTTTTCTTTTTGAAAAAGTCTAGCAGATAAACCTCCTTTTAAAGTGATTTTTGCTCCTTTCACTTCCAGCCAACTGCCTTCTCTTAATCCTAGAACTGGAATAGTATTGAATTCATGGAATTCTTTGATTCGTGTTTCTCTACTTTCACCCATATGTTTTGATGTGGAATCAGCATCTAAATAATGAGGATTAATATTAAACAGGACTAGCCCTAAAGTTTGAAAACTCGGAGGGTAAATAATTGGCATATCATTAGTGGTTTGCATTGTCAACCCGCAAATATTACTTCCCGCGCTTGTTCCTAAGTAAGGAATGCCACTTTTGATAGTTGCTGAAAGTAAACTCATTATTTTATAAGCATACAATTGCGTGACTAATAGAAAGGTGTTTCCGCCACCAACAAAAATTCCTTCGGCGTTTTGAATCGCTTCGGTAGGATTTTCAAATTCATGTATTCCTTTTATGTTGATATTTATTTTGCTAAAAGCGGTGGCAACAATTTTGGTATAATCATCATGAGTAATACCGCTTGGTCTTGCATATGGAATGAAAAGAACTGTTGTGCAGTCTTTGAAGAGAATTTTTAATTCTGGGAGTAAATAGTTTAAGTATTTTTCACCTGAAAGGGTAGACGTGCTAGCAATTATAATTTTTTTCATCATTTTTACTTTAAAGGATAAAGATATTGAATCACTTTTTATTTTGGTTTAATCAACCAAATTATTAAAAATTTCAATTGTATTGTTTTTAAATAAAAGAGAGGTTTGTCTTAGGTATTTTTAATGAAAACACCTAACTTTATGGAAATGCTTAAAAAATAGTGAAGTACTTCTTTTAATCAATTTTTAAAACACAATCCCAGATGAAAACTAAATTAGGAATCTTATTATTGGTGCTATATTATCAAATGAGTTATGCTCAAATTGGGAAAGCCAAACTTATAAAAGGACAAGTTCGGAATGACTTGATTCCTGTTGAAAATGTGATTGTCTTTAATACAAAAGATCATGCAGGGACTAATGTAAATGCTTATGGTTCTTTTGAAATGATGGCAAGTGTCAATGATACCTTGGTGTTTTCGAGTTTAGTGTTCAAGTCCAAAAGAATTATCCTCAAAGAAGAGGATTTTCTAAAGCCCAAGATTTTCGTGCCTTTGGAGGTTTTTACAAATGAATTGGCTGAGGTTATAATAAAAGCACGAAAAGACATGAGTCCTATTAGTGGGAATACCCAAAGATATGTTGATTTACAATATTTTGGTGATGAAAAATCCTCTCCTAAAAATACGACAATGCCTTCTGATGGTACTATAGATAAAGGGATGGATTTTGTAAGGATTTACAAAGGAATTATAAATACGCTGAAGCGGAAAAATCCTGGGAATACTGATTTTTATAAAGAAACTAGTTTCTCTGATTATGTAATCCACAGTGTCGATTATTCGTTCTTGTCGAATACTTTGAAGTTAAAGGATGACGAAATTAAATTGTTTCTGGTTTTTTGTGAAAACGATTCTAAGTCAAGAACCTTGATGAATCCTAGTTCCGAATTTCAATTGTTAGATTTTTTAACAAACAAGAATAAAGAGTTCAAGAAAATAATAGCCAATTAAGCAGTACAAAACTCACGAGTAAAAAAACTAACCGCTTATTTGCTAATTTTTTTTTAAAGTTATTATCGACTAATAATTTGCGCTAATTCCGCTTTAAGCGGTTTATTTACAATCAAAATCATTTAAAAATTAGTGAATTAGTGGTTAAACCTTTTACGTCTGTCCTTTCAAATGAAGTGATTTGTAGCGTGATATTTTATGAAAAAATTAAAAGACAAGGAATCAAAATATAATATCTTTGCAGGATAAAATAGAAAAATTATGTTTGGTATAGGAGGAGGAGAATTAATTTTTATAATGTTTATTGTACTCATGCTTTTTGGTGCTGACAAAGTGCCTGAAATTGCACGTACTATGGGAAAAGCTATTGCGCAAGTAAAAAATGCTACCAATGATATTAAAAGTGAAATCCAAAAA
>JAHEBK010000190.1 GCA_024642295.1 Flavobacterium sp.
TCCTGCTGTTGCCAATGCCGCATTTCCAGTCGTATTTTTATAAATATAAGAACCATCAATAATATGAGTGGGTGCTCCTTTCATCACGACAATCACATTGTACTTTTTAGAAAAAGCAATAGTCATCTCCATTTTTTCATCTTCAGATTGCCATACACCAATTAACCTTTGTAATTCTTTGGGATGTGGGGTAAGAATGGTTTTTGGAGGTAAAATTGCTAAACCTTCTTTGTTTTTGGACAAAATATTCAATCCATCGGCATCAACAACAAGCGGATAATAATTTCTTTTTAAATATTTTAAAACCGCTTTTTGGGTTTGTAATGACATTCCTAAACCCGGACCTAAACCAACTGCATTCGGGTGAATTCCTAAGTTTATATTGGAAATTCGTCTTTCGACATCGTCAGTGTACACCATCACTTCAGGATTTGCTAATTGCATAATTTGGTACCCACATTTAGGCACAAATGCCGTAACTAATCCACATCCAGATTTAATACATGATTTAGTAGCTAAAACAGCAGCTCCCATTTTCCCATAACTTCCCGCAATGAGTAAAGCATGCCCTTGAATTCCTTTATGTGTTGTGACAGATATTGGTTTATAGCGCTTTAAAATTTCATTTTTATCAATTGTTCTTAAAAGTTCCATTTTGTGCAATTTTACTTAAAATTACGAATTATTAATGAATAGCAAAAGTACTAAGTAACAAGAAAGT
Organism: Flavobacterium sp.; assembly: GCA_024642295.1. Classification (GTDB taxonomy): domain Bacteria; phylum Bacteroidota; class Bacteroidia; order Flavobacteriales; family Flavobacteriaceae; genus Flavobacterium. The sequence goes on from JAHEBK010000190.1 coordinate 722, forward strand.
ATCAATATCCTGTTTTGTTAAACCATATAAGAAATATAAGATCATATAAGTTGAAAAGTCTTTCTCTTATGTTGTTTAATTTCTTTTATGGTGAATGTATTATTATTATTTAAAAATACGACATTAAATTTTGACCAGTACTTATTATGCCAATTGAAGATAATCAAATCTTAAAATTATCACCCTATATTCTTTAATTTTCTAGCATAATAATTACTCATTATCGTTACAAAACTTACAATCGTTATCGTACTCAAAGGCATAATAATTGCGGCTACCAAAGGCAGTAAATGCCCGGAAATAGCAAAAGATAATCCAACTACGTTGTAGAGTAACGAAAGTGTAAAACTCATTTTGATGGTAGTCATTCCTTTTTTAGAAAGTTTCAAGAAATAATGGAGTTGGTCAAATTCCTTTGCTTCTAGAATTCCATCGCAAGCAGGTGAAAACACATTGACATTTTCCGAAATCGAAATTCCAACGTTGCTCTGCGCCAATGCACCCGCATCATTCAATCCATCGCCCACCATCATTACATTCTTGCCTTGGTCTTGGAGTTTTTTGATGAATTCTAATTTCTGTTCTGGTTTTTGGTTGAAAATTAATTCGGTTCCCAAAGGTAAAATACGTTCTAAAGTCTCGCGTTCACCTTCGTTATCCCCTGACAAAACTTTCAATTCGTATGAAGTACTCAGGGTTTGAAACAATTGTTCTAAACCATTTCGATATTGATTTTCGAAAATATAAGCGCCGTAATACTCCGTACCAATGGTAATATGTACTGCGGTGTTTTTTACATCAGTCTGTACACTATCAGCTGTTGTTTTACAAAAAGAAGCCGAACCCAATTTTATAACAATTCCTTCCCAACGAGCCTGAATCCCTTTACCAGTGATTTCTTCAAAATCATCAATTTTTATGGTATTAACCTCTGGTAAAAAGTCATACAGCATTCGGCTCAACGGATGATTGGAAGCGCGAAGGCTATTTTTAATTAAAATCTTATTCTCATTATTCAAAGCTTTTCCTTGATAACTAATTGATGCTTTTTTATTAGTAGTAATCGTTCCTGTTTTATCAAAAACAATCGTGTCAACAGCAGCTAATTGTTCGATAACCAAGGCGTTTTTGAGGTATATTTTTTTCTTTCCTAAAATACGCAACAAGTTCCCCATAGTAAAAGGAGCCGTCAAAGCCAGCGCACACGGACAAGCCACAATTAAAACGGCTGTAAAAACATTGAAAGCGGTATTAACGTCAATAAAAAACCAGTAACCAAAAGAAATAAATGCAATCAATAAAAGTATCGATGTAAAATAACGACTGATGCTATCCGTAATACTTTTGTATTTCTGATTCACTGATTTTTGAAAAACCTCGTTGCTCCACAACTGCGTGAGGTAACTTTGAGAAACAGATTGTAATACCTCCATTTCAATACTATTTCCTACTTGCTTCCCCCCTGCAAAGATTTTGTCTCCCGATTGTTTGATAATTGGCTCGGCTTCACCTGTTACGAAACTATAATCGATTGCCGCGGTTTCGCTGATTAAGATTCCATCAACGGGTAATAATTCTTGGTTTCGAATAAGCAAGCGATTCCCTTTTTCCACCTCATAAACTGGAATGTTTTCTTCGGAAAAATCCAAATTTATTTTGGTTACCGCAATGGGAAAATAAGATTTAAAATCACGTTCAAAACTCAAAAAACTGTAGGTTTTGGTTTGAAACATTTTACCTAACAACATAAAGAAAATCAAGCCCGTCAAACTATCAAAAAATCCCGATCCATGGTCTAACATGATATCGACCACACTGCGTACAAACATGACGATAATCCCCAAAGCAATAGGGATATCAATATTCAACATACCCGATTTGATACTTTTGTAAGCCGAAATATAATAACCACTTGCCGAATATAAAAAAGCAGGAAGTGACAAGGCAAAAATTAATCCTCTAAAAAATGGCTTGTAGGTATCTAACCAAAATTCGCCCATTTCAAAATATTCTGGAAAGGACAACAACATGATGTTTCCAAAGCAAAAGAAAGCCAACCCAAGTTTATAGGTCAAACTTCGATCCACTTTATGATTTCCTGTTTCGTAATTTTCTAAACTAATATAGGGTTCATATCCAATGGCACATAGTAATTCAACAACGTTCTTTAAGGTAATTTTATCCGAATGATAGGTGATTCTCACTTTCTTTTCTAGAAAATTGACTTGCGAACTTAAGATTCCATTTTCAAGACGATTCAAATTTTCAAGAATCCAAATGCAAGAGCTACAATGAATATGTGGGATATTCAAAGAGACCACAGCCGTAGATTCTTCTTGAAATTCTAATAATTTGGCAACAATTTTTTCGTTGTCTAAAAAGTCATATTTGCCCTTAATATCTAATGGCGTTGCTCCAGGGGATTGTTCAAAATCATAATAACAGCCTAAATCATTGACTGAAAAAATTTCGTATACCGTTTTACAACCGTTACAACAAAATGTTTTTTCATCAAAGAAGATTTCTTCTGCTTTTACTATGTCTAATCCACAATGGAAACAATTAGTTGCATCCATAATTTACTCATTTACCTGAGGCAAATTTCCAAAATGTTTGTAGCCCAAACTATGATATATGTCATATTAATTCTTAATTTTGAGAATTCAATAATTAATCAATGGATAAATGAGCAAATGTGAACAGTGTATCGTTAGAGAATTCAGCTCACTTAAAGCATTAAACAAAGAGGAATTAATAAAAATTGCTGATTGTAAAACTTCTTACAGTGTCAAAAAAGGAGAACATTTGTTTGAAGAAGGCGAATCTGTTAATGGTATTTTTTGTATTAAAGATGGAGTTTGTAAATTATCCAAATTAAGTGCTAATGGCAAAGACCAAATTGTCAAATTAATTAAGCCCGGTGAATTATTAGGTCAACGCTCAATGATTAGTGACGAACCAACCAATCTGAGTGCTGTTGCGCTTGAGGATATGGAGGTGTGTTTCATACCAAAAACTGAAATATTAGGTTTCTTTGACAACAACAATAAATTCTCAATGAGTGTTATGAAAAGCATTTGTGGAGACTTGAAAGAGGCCGATGATCAAATGGTTTCAATGGCTCAAAAGACAGTAAAATCAAGGCTAGCGGAAACTTTATTATATTTAGAATCCAACTTTGGGAAAAATAATGATGGTTCTCTGCACATCCAACTTTCGAGAGAAGAACTCGGTGGCATGATAGGAACCGCTACTGAAAGCTGTATCCGCTTGTTATCTGATTTTAAAAAATTAGGTTTTATCGAATTAGACGGAAAAAAAATAGTGCTTAAAGACCATAAGGGATTACAAAAATTAGCAGAATAACAATATTAGTTTTGCTTTAAAAACCATTAAGGAATTTAGTTTCATCAAGCGCTTCTTTGCTCAATTGTCTTAATTCCTTAATGGTTTAGTTTATAACACTCTTTTATTTAAGAAGCTATTGCCATTTCTGGTATTTCAATTTCCTCCAAAAGTCCTTGGTAAAAACACAACAATTCTTTTGTCTTAAAATTATTTTCGATTAAAACAGTAGTATCACTAAACAACTCTTGGTAGTATTTTATTCCTTCGAATAAATTATTTTTAAAGGTTTTCCATTTTTTAATTTGTCCTTCTGAAAGATTCTCTGAAAAATTTGAAATTTCATTTCTCAAATAATCAACATACATTTTTAG
>JAHEBK010000191.1 GCA_024642295.1 Flavobacterium sp.
TGGTTCTTTGAAAATATACTAATTAAAAGGCAATGCCTTTTTTATATTTAAGACTTATTTTCTTACAAATATAGGAAGTAACTTTGAAGAAACATCTCCAAAACCAATACGTACTTGGCTATTTTTACAAAAACCTTTCATGATTACGGTGTCGTTATCATTAATAAATTTACGTTCAGTGCCATCATTTAATTTTATAGGTTCTTTACCGCCCCAAGTTAATTCCAACATTGAGCCATAACTTTCTTTTGTAGGTCCAGAAATAGTTCCAGAGCCCATCATATCACCCGAGTTTACTCTACATCCATTTGAAGTATGGTGTGTTAGTTGTTGGTTCATTGTCCAATACATGTGCTTGAAATTTGATTTACTTACAATTGTAGGGGTATCAATGTTTTCTGGTTGAATGGCTACTTCTAGTTGAATATCAAAGGAATGTTTTCCTTTTTGTAATAGATAAGGTAACGGACTAGGATTTTGTTTTGGACCTGGAACTCTAAAAGGTTCTAAGGCATCCATAGTTACAATCCAAGGTGAAATTGAGGTAGCGAAATTTTTGGATAAAAATGGACCTAGCGGCATGTATTCCCATTTTTGAATATCTCTAGTGCTCCAGTCATTTAATAATACCATTCCAAAAATATAGTCATCAGCTTCACTTATAGGGATCATTTCACCCATAATATTAGCATCTGTTGTAATAAAGGCCGTTTCTAATTCAAAATCGACACATCTAGATGGTCCAAAAACTGGAGAATTTTCTCCATGAGGTAAGGTCTGTCCTATAGGTCTGTGCACAGGGATTCCAGAAGGAATAATTGTAGAGCTTCTTCCGTGATATCCTACAGGCATATGAGTCCAATTTGGCAATAAAGCATTTTCAGGGTCGCGTATCATTTTTCCCATATTAGTAGCATGTTCCTTGCTTGAATAGAAATCAGTATAGTCACCTATTAATACAGGTAATTGCATTTCGACATCTGAAATTTTAAAAATAACAATGTCTTTGTGTTTTTCATTGTCTCTTAACTGAGGATTGGTTTCATCGAAAATAGCTGCGATTCGATTTCGAACCAATCGCCATGTTTTTTTTCCGTCGGAAATAAAATCATTTAAGGTGTCTTGCATAAACATATCGTCAGTCAATTCAATACCTGAAAAATAGTTCATTTGTTGTAAGGCTCCTAAATCTATTGCAAAATCACCTATTCTAGTTCCTACAGTCACAATATTTTCTTTGGTTAAGAAAACGCCAAAAGGGATGTTTTGAATAGGGAAATCACTGTTTTCAGGAACTGACAACCAAGATTTTCTTTTAGTATCGTTAGCGGATATTGGCATATGGAGATTATTTTGTTGAAAATTATTATATCAAATATATCATAATCTAGCTATTTCACAAACGTTTTTTTGTATTTTTGCCTCAAATTAACTAAATTAATAGAAATGCAACGCGACAAACAAATTTTTGACCTTATTCTTGAAGAACAAGATAGACAAATACACGGATTAGAACTTATTGCCTCTGAAAACTTTGTTAGTGACGAAGTAATTGAAGCTGCAGGTTCAGTTTTGACTAATAAATATGCCGAGGGGTATCCAGGGAAAAGATATTATGGTGGTTGCGAAGTTGTTGATATTGTTGAACAAATTGCAATTGATAGAGCTAAAGAATTGTTTGGAGCAGCTTATGCTAATGTTCAGCCGCACTCAGGTTCTCAAGCAAATGCTTCTGTATTTCACGCTTGTTTGCAACCAGGTGATAAAATCTTAGGATTTGACTTATCTCACGGTGGGCACTTAACTCACGGTTCTCCAGTTAACTTTTCAGGACGTGTTTACAACCCAGTTTTTTATGGAGTTGAAAAAGAAACAGGTCGTTTGAACTACGATAAAATTCAAGAAATTGCTACTAAAGAGCAACCAAAATTAATTATTGCAGGAGCTTCGGCTTATTCTCGTGATATGGATTTTGCTCGTTTTAGAGAAATCGCTGATAGTGTTGGAGCTATCTTAATGGCTGATATTTCTCATCCTGCTGGATTAATAGCTAAAGGATTATTAAATGACCCAATCCCTCACTGTCATGTTGTAACAACAACTACTCATAAGACGTTACGTGGACCAAGAGGAGGTTTGATTTTGATGGGTAAAGATTTTGAAAATCCATGGGGATTAAAAACTCCAAAAGGTGATATTAGAATGATGTCTTCATTATTAGACTTAGCTGTTTTTCCTGGAAATCAAGGAGGTCCATTAATGCACATCATCGCTGCTAAAGCAGTAGCTTTTGGTGAAGCTTTACAAGATGAGTTTTTTACTTATGCACGTCAATTACAAAAAAATGCTAACGCTATGGCGGATGCTTTTGTAAAAAGAGGATACGATATTATTTCTGGAGGAACTGACAATCATATGATGTTGATTGACTTAAGAAATAAAGGTATTTCAGGTAAAGATGCAGAAAATGCTTTGGTAAAAGCTGAAATTACGGTTAATAAAAACATGGTTCCATTTGATGATAAATCACCATTTGTAACTTCTGGTATCCGTGTGGGAACTGCTGCTATTACAACTCGTGGATTGGTAGAAGAAGATATGGAAACAATTGTGGAGATGATTGATAAAGTATTGACTAATCATACTAATGAAGCAGTAATCGAAACAGTAGCTGACGAAGTAAACGAAATGATGAGCGAAAGAGCAATCTTCGTTTTCTAAATATAAACTTTTTGTTTAAAAGTTTCAGGTTTAAAGTTTAAAGTTTTGTGTTTCGGAAACGTGACTCAAAATTTTAAACTTTTTTAGTTAGGATAAAACCTTAAACTTGAAACTAATTTTATTAAACCTGAAACAAAATATAATGGGAGTATTACGATTACAATTACCAACAGACCCAAGATGGGTGAATATTGTAGAAAAGAATATAGAGGAAATTTTGACGGATCATGCTTGGTGTGAACAAAAAGCAGCCACAAATGCCATTACTATTATAACGCACAATTCAGAACATCAAGATTTAGTTCAAGATTTATTGGCTTTAGCCAAAGAAGAAATTGAACATTTTGAAATGGTACACAACATTATAATCAAGCGTGGGTTAAAGTTAGGCCGCGAACGTAAGGATGATTATGTGAATGAATTGTATTTGTATATGAAGCGCAGTAATGATGGAAGTAGGGTTTCGGGATTGGTGGAACGATTGTTATTCTCTGCGATGATTGAAGCTAGAAGCTGTGAGCGTTTTAAAGTGTTATCTGAAAATATTCAAGACGAAGAATTGGCTATTTTTTACAGAGAATTAATGGAAAGTGAAGCGGGACATTACACCACTTTTATTACTTATGCTCGAAAATATGGCAAAGGTATTGATGTAGAAAAGCGTTGGAGAGAATGGTTGGCTTTTGAAGAATCAATCATCGCTAATTACGGTAAAGGAGAAACTATTCACGGTTAGACATTACCACAAAGTTTTTTAAGATTTAAACACAAAGAGCACAAAGGAGACACAAAGATTCACTAAGTTTAAAAGGTTTAATAGTTGGTAAAAATTCTTTTAAGCCTTGTATTATATGATGTTTGAGGGTTTTATGTAGATTAATTTTTTATTAAAGAAAAACAGGAATTTTTTTTAATTTCTCTAATCTGTGTTCCAAAAAACACAATACAATCAATAGAAAACTTATATTTTTTAAATTTTTATAGACATAGCTTATGTGATCTTAAATTTCTTAAATGGTTTAAAAAGCCATTTGGTGTAAGTACAATTCTTAAACCATATCTTCAGGTTTTACCCACGCATCAAATTCTTCTGCTGTAAGATAACCCAAACGAATTGCTTCTTCTTTAAGGGAGGTTCCATTTTTGTGAGCCGTTAGAGCAATTTCAGCGGCTTTATAATAGCCAATTTTAGGATTTAATGCGGTAACTAGCATTAAAGAGTTGTCAACTAATTCTTTGATACGTTTGTAATTGGGTTCTATTCCTTGAGCACAACGAATATCGAAAGACAGGCAAGCATCCCCCAAAAGTTGTGCTGATTGTAAAAAGTTAGCTGCTATTAATGGTTTGAAAACATTGAGTTCGTATTGTCCTTGCATTCCACCAACTGAAATTGCTACATCATTCCCTATAACTTGTGCGCATACCATTGTTAAAGCTTCGCATTGTGTGGGATTTACTTTTCCAGGCATAATTGAAGAACCGGGTTCGTTTTCAGGAATTAATATTTCACCAATTCCAGAACGCGGCCCTGAAGCTAGCATTCGAATATCATTAGCAATTTTATTCAATGAAACAGCCAATTGTTTTAAAGCTCCATGAGATTCTACTAAAGCATCATGCGCAGCTAGTGCTTCAAATTTATTTTCGGCAGTGATAAAAGGGTGTCCTGTAAACTCAGAAATATACTCGGCTACTTTTTCAGAATATCCTACTG
>JAHEBK010000192.1 GCA_024642295.1 Flavobacterium sp.
TGAAACACATCTTTGTATCGCAGCCGACATTACCTTATCTACAGAGTACATCAAAACAAAAAAAGCAAAAGACTGGAAAAAAGAAACGGTAGATTTACATAATCGTCCAGCAATTTTTATCATTCACAAAATGTAAATCATTAGAATACTTTTAAGCTGCATTTATGAGTAAGCTACCAAATATCGGCACCAGCATTTTTACTATCATGTCAAAATTGGCATCAGACCATAATGCTATTAATCTTTCACAAGGTTTCCCTAACTTCCCAGTGGATGAACGCCTAAAAGACATTGTTGCTCAGTTAGCCCAAGAAGAGGTACATCAATACACTCCCATGTCTGGTTTTCCTCCTTTGTTACAAAAAATAGCAAAATTAACAGCTGAACAATACAACAGAACTATCAATCCAGACACAGAATTGCTTATCACTACTGGAGCTACTCAAGGAATCTTTACAACAATTCAAGCCTTGGTAAACAAAGGAGATGAAGTACTCATTCTTGACCCCAGTTATGACTCCTATGAGCCTTCCGTTCTATTAGCAAATGGAATTCCAGTACGAATTCCACTAAATGATGATTATTCTCCCAATTGGGAAACTATCGAAAAAGCTTGTTCAACAAAAACAAGAATGATCATCATCAACAATCCACACAATCCTTCGGGAAGAATCTTAAGTCAGTATGATTTTAATAAGCTAGAAGCAATTTTAGAAAAATTCCCTCATATACTTTTACTTTCTGATGAAGTCTATGAATACATCACCTTTGAAGAAAAACATATTTCAGTTCATACCCGAGAAAAACTTCACAATCGTTGCATAACAGCTTCTTCATTTGGAAAATCTTTTCATGTCACAGGCTGGAAAATTGGGTACATAATAGCACCAGAACATTTGATGTATGAAATAAAAAAAGTTCATCAATTTTTAGTTTTTAGCGTAAACAGTTTATCCCAAGCTGCAATAAGCAAATACTTAGATATCGTTTCTATTACCGAAATTCGTTCTTTTTACAAGCAAAAAAGAGATTATTTCAGACAATTACTCCAAAATAGTCGTTTCGAACTCCTTCCTTGTGAAGGCACCTATTTCCAAGTTGTATCTTATGCTAACATCTCAGATGAAAATGATTTTGATTTTTGTAAAAGATTAATCAAAGAATACGGAGTAGCCGCTATTCCTATTTCAACTTTTTATGCTAATGCAAAAGATTTAAAGTTAATCCGCTTTTGTTTTGCGAAAGATAATCTTACCCTTGAAGCCGCTGCTCATAAACTTTGTCAGCTTTAATTTTTCAAACAAATACCTTTGTTATGCATGCATACTATATTTAAATTCTTTATATTTACAAGAAACAATCTTGCATTATGAATTTAAAAGCCAAAATGTTACGTGATGATGCACTCAAAGGAAAAGTAATTGTAGTTACTGGTGGTGGTAGTGGACTAGGCAAAGCTATGACCAAGTATTTCCTTGAATTGGGTGCCAAAGTGGCCATTACTTCTAGAGATTTAACAAAGCTACAAAATACTGCAATTGAATTAGAAACAGAAACCCAAGGACAATGTTTACCACTACAATGTGATGTACGCCATTATGACGAAGTAGAACAAATGTTGGCCGAGGTTTTGAAAAAATTTGGCAAAGTAGATGTTTTACTTAACAATGCTGCAGGTAATTTCATTTCACCAACTGAACGATTATCAGCTAATGCTTTTGACACCATAATTGATATCGTTCTCAAAGGAACCAAAAATTGTACTCTAGCGTTTGGAAAATATTGGATAGACACCAAACAAGATAATGCCACCGTATTAAATATTGTAACAACTTATGCCTGGACTGGTTCTGCTTATGTTGTACCAAGTGCAACCGCAAAAGCAGGTGTACTTGCCATGACACGTAGCCTTGCTGTCGAATGGGCAAAATATGGCATTAGAACCAATGCCATAGCACCCGGACCTTTTCCGACCAAAGGAGCTTGGGACCGCCTATTACCCGGTGATTTAGCTGAAAAATTTGACATGTCTAAAAAAGTTCCGTTAAAACGTGTAGGAGATCATCAAGAATTAGCCAATCTAGCGGCATATTTGGTTTCCGACTTTTCGGCTTACATTAATGGCGAAGTCATTGTTATTGATGGTGGTGAATGGCTAAAGGGAGCTGGTCAATTCAATATTCTGGAAGCAATTCCTAAAGAATTATGGGACCAATTGGAAGCTATGATAAAAGCTAAAAAAAACAAATAAAAAATCCATTCATTTACTGAATGGATTTTTTTTAGAATCAGGCGGAACCACTGTAAATCTTAATCTGAAACTTGAACTAAAAACTAAAAACTAAAAATTTAAAAGCAGCAGCTCCAACCCGTATATTAAGTGTAAAAAGCAAATATTTACATTTTTTCAATATATATTATGTACCTATTTACACATACAAAGTATAAATATGGTGCAAAAATACTTTTTTCAAACGATTTCGTAAAATAATTTCACGTTTTTTTTTAATAAAAAAACCAGCCAACAATTGCTGACTGGTTTCATTTGATTTCTAAACAGTTATTAGATAATAATTCGGATAATTTCTCCGTTTTTATTAATCATTTCCAAACGAACACTTTGATTTTCATCTTTTTTATTTAATAATTTGGAAACCGTTTCAATATTAGTAGCTTTCACATTATCAATACTCAAAATTATATTCCCTTGGAGCTCATCCGAATATTGTGTTAAATTCTCATTGCTAATCGATTTAATTTTAACACCATAATCTAGTTTGAATTTTTTCTTGTCAGAAACATCAATATTTTCTAATTCAATTCCTTTAAATTCAGCGGTAAAAAATTCATTTTTACTCAAAGTCACATTAGCTGTTCTATTTTTCCCCTCCCTTAGATAAGTGACTTCCACTTTATCATTAGGACGTTTCGTATTGATAAACCCTGAAAGATCTGCAAAAGTTGAAATTTTTTGGTTGTCTAATTTAACAATTACATCTCCTTTTTGTAAACCCGCTTTTTCAGCACCAGAATTTTTAGTAACCTTATTAACATAGAAACCTTCTGTTTGTGTAATTCCTAATTCTTTAGAAGCAGAGGCATTTAATTCACCTCCTTCAACTCCAAGAATACCCCTTTGTACATTTCCATACTCCATAATATCCTCAATAATTTTACGAGCAATATTAGAAGGTACCGCAAAAGAATACCCAACATAAGAGCCTGTCATAGATGAAATCATCGTATTTATTCCAATTAAATTACCATTAGTATCTACTAATGCTCCACCACTATTCCCTGGATTTACAGCAGCATCCGTTTGAATGAAAGATTGGATTCCATTGTCTCCTAAATTCCTAGCTTTGGCGGACACAATTCCAGCAGTAACTGTCGAAGTAAGATTGTATGGATTCCCTACTGCAAGAACCCACTCTCCTACTTTTACATTATCTGAATCTCCAAAAGCAGTATACGATAATTTTTCCTTTGCATCAATTTTCAACAAAGCGATATCCATTTTAGAGTCAGTGCCTATTAATTTTGCTTTATAGGACTTCTTATTATTCAAAGTAATTTCAATTTCCGAAGCATCTTTTACCACATGATTATTGGTGACAATGTAACCATCCTCAGAAATTATGACTCCTGAACCGGTTCCAATTTGCTCTTGTGATTGACCTCCTTTATAACCATAAAAAAACTCTAGCATAGGATTTGAAACCGTCCTACGAGCAACGTTTTTAACGTGAACAACAGAATGAATCGTTTTTTCAGCCGCCTCAGTAAAATCCAATACATTGGACGAAAGCCCCACTTTTCTAGCATATGAATCCGTTGCCAGAGTAGTTAGTGGTTTTTTATCAATAGAGAAAGGGCTATTACTATCAAATACTAATTTATAAGCCCCCAAAGTGGTCATCCCACTTAAGAGTGAAACGACGAAAAGTTGCGAAATATTTTTCATAATAATAAAATTTGTTTTACGTTATTTGTATTGTAAAAATAATGCCAAAAACGTTTGTTAAAAAGGAGTTTAACGCACTTTAACAGTGATTAACTTTTCATTAATAATTCGTATTTTTGCAACATCAAATTTAAAAAAAATGCAAATCCCTTTTTATAAATACCAAGGTACTGGAAACGACTTTGTAATGATTGACAATCGATTAGAAGTTTTCCCAAAAGAAAACACCAAACTGATTGCTCATTTATGTGACAGACGATTTGGCATAGGTGGTGACGGACTTATTTTACTAGAAAACGATCCAGAAACCGACTTTAAAATGGTCTATTATAATTCTGACGGAAACCAAAGTACCATGTGTGGGAATGGCGGAAGATGCTTGGTAGCTTTTGCAAAAAAATTAAAGGTAATAGAGAACAATACTACATTTAATGCTGTTGATGGTTTACATCACGCGAGTGTAGGCGCA
>JAHEBK010000193.1 GCA_024642295.1 Flavobacterium sp.
AATATCTGTTAGTATTTCTGGATTGGTAATTATTATACGAATAAAAACTTTGCTTTTCATTTTCTTGATAAAATTTTCTAGAAAAAGAGCTTGTTCTCTGTTTTGGCATTTAAAAGAAAGAGCTATTTCCCAGTCCAAAGCAATTTTAGTAAAAGAGTTTTCGTAGTTGTGTTGGTTGTGTTTTTGAACTCTTTGTTCAAGTTCATGAGTTTCACCAATGTAAAATCGGTCTGAATTCTTGCTATAAAGTATATAAAGAAAATGCATCGAAATCATTTTAAAAACAAAAAACCCACTCGTTTGAGTGGGTTTTGTGGTACCTCCAGGGTTCGAACCAGGGACACATGGATTTTCAGTCCATTGCTCTACCAACTGAGCTAAGGTACCTTGCTTATTGCGAGTGCAAATATAGAATGTTTTTTAGTTCTACCAAAACATTTTTTTGAAAAAATCAATTCGTATCTTCGTCAAATCAAAATTTGAATCATGGTTCTAACAATTGACATTGGGAATACCCGAATTAAAGGTGCTGTTTTTGAGGGTGATATCCTCTTGGAGCTGTTTTTTTTTGATAAAAAGGAGCTTCAGGAAAAAATGGAAAATATTATTCGAAAGCATCAAAAAATAAGTGATTTGGTCATTGCTTCGGTTGGAAATCTTGATAAACAAGACTTTTTGCTATTTGAAAATTTATTGAATGTACATTTTGTAACACATAAAGATACTTTTCCTTTTAGGAACAAATACGAAACGCCAGAGACTTTAGGAATTGATCGTATGGTGCTCGCTGCTGGAGCGGTATTAAGTTATCCAAGTAAGAACCGATTGGTTATTGATGCAGGTACCTGTGTGACTTATGATTTTATTGATGCTCAGGATAATTATTTAGGAGGGGCAATAAGTCCTGGATTGCGACTTCGTTATGAGTCGTTGCATGATTATACTTCAAAACTTCCGTTATTGACCTTAGAAAGTCCAAAATCCTTTATAGGAGATTCTACATCGCAATCCATGCATTCTGGAATTGTGAATGGTTTGGTATTGGAAATAGATGGTTTTATAAATGAATATAAGGTTAGTAATTCAAATTTTATTATAATTTTAACGGGAGGGGATGCAGATTTTTTGGCTAAACGATTAAAAAATACCATATTTGCCAATTCAAATTTCCTTTTAGAGAGTTTGAATCAAACTTTTCAATATAAAATCAAAAATGATTAAAAAAATTGTAACCAGTCTTTGTTTGTTTTTAGGACTTTTGTCTTTTGCTCAAGAAGGCTCATCTTCTCCTTATTCTTTTTATGGCATTGGAGAAGTTCGGTTTAAGGGAACTGCAGATACTCGTGCTATGGGTGGTCTTGCTGTTGAACAGGACAGTATTCATATCAATTTACAGAATCCAGCAAGTTTAGCTAGTTTGAAATTAACCACTTTTGCAGTAGGGGGTACGTTTAATACTTCAACTTTGAAAACAGATTCAAAATCAGAGAGCGCTCAAAGGAGTACTTTGGATTATATGGCTGTGGGTTTGCCGTTGGGTAAATTTGGGGTTGGTTTTGGATTGATTCCATATTCTTCTGTTGGTTATAATATAAAAACATTTACGGATGATACTGCTACTAGTGGTTCAACTTATAGTAGTACAGGTGGGGTCAATAAAGTGTTCTTAGGATTAGGGTATAAAATAACTCCTAAATTGAGTGTAGGAGCTGATTTGAATTATAATTTTGGAACAATTGAGATTGTTAATTCGGAATTAATTAGTGGTGTTCAGTCTGGAACACGAGAAACCAATACTTCTAAATTGTCTGGTGTGAATTTTAATCTTGGTGCTATGTTTACAACCAAGATGAATAAAAAATTAAATTTATACAGTAGCTTGAATTATACTTTTGATAATAATTTAAAATCTGAAAATTCTAGATTGATTGCAACATCATCAGAATCTGTGACTATTGACCAAGCCAATATGTCAATTCCGTTTTCTTCAAAAGTAAGTATTGGTGCAGGTATAGGTGAGGAAAAAAAATGGTTATTGGGTGGTGCAATTGTATTTCAAGGTGCTTCGGATCTATCAAATAATTATAATAAGGCATCCAATGTTAGTTATGAAAAGTCTGGAAGTGTTAGTTTAGGAGGGTATTATATCCCTGATTATTCGTCTTTTACAAATTACGCGAAGCGTATCGTTTATAGAGGTGGATTGAAATATGAAAAAACAGGTTTGGTTATTAATTCAGAATCTATTAATAATTTTGGTTTTACTTTAGGTTTAGGAATGCCCATTACAGGCTCTTTTTCAAATATCAATATTGGATTTGAAATGGGGAAAAAGGGAACAACTTCATCTGGACTTATTCAGGAAAATTATATGAACGTAAGTGTTGGATTGTCACTTAATGATAAATGGTTTGAAAAGCGTAAGTTTAATTAAGAACGGTTTTTATTCATATCTTTTAAACTATGAGTTTTTTTAAAAAAAATAGCTTCATTTTTGTAGTCACAGTTTTTGCTGTGACTCTCTTTTTTGGATGTGAAAGTAATTTTAAAGAAGTTCAAAAAAGTAATTTTTCAGAATTTATTCCTGGAGGAGATGCTGATAAGTTGAACTTGAAATATACTGACTCAGGATTGATTAAAGTGATTTTGTTGAGTCCTAAAATGCTGGATTATAACAATGTAGCTTTTCCTTTTACGGAATTCCCTAAAGGAATTGATATGACATTCTATGATAATAAAGCTAAAACGACTCGCATTACTGCAAATTATGCCATTTCTTATGCGATAACTAATATAATCGATTTACAAGGGAAAGTTAAAATTGTTTCGCAAGATGGTCAAACATTAGAAACGGAGCAGTTGTTTTATGACCAAAAAAACGAATGGTTTTTTACTGAAAAAAAATTTAAATTTACAGATATCAAAGGAGTTTCAAATGGTCAAGGAATCGATTTTAGTAAAGATTTTAAAATGATCAACTCTCAAAAAATAACCGGTGAAGTGGAATCAGAGGAGTAGATTCACTTATTGGCATACATTAAAATAATTAAATACAATTCGAAATGAATTACTTAAAATATACACAATACGTTTACTTGGTTTTTGCAGTCTTCTTTATTTACGAAGGAATAGCTAAGTGGAATGCGTCTGAAAACAAACCATGGTTGCAATTTATGATAGCTGCAATGGCAATATTCATGTTTTTCTTCCGTAGAAAATTTGCAAATAAATTTAACGACCGAAATAAAAAATCGTAATACATGGAAATTAGTATTATAATATTGTGTTTAATACTAAGTGCTTTTTTTTCAGGGATGGAGATTGCATTTATCTCATCAAATAAGATTTATTTAGAAATAGAAAAAAAACAGGATAATTTCCTTTCTAAAATTCTAACAAAACTAACAGAGAAGCCTTCAAAATTTATAGCCGCAATGCTCATTGGGAACAATATTGCATTGGTTGTTTATGGTTTTTTTATGGGTGATTTATTGATAGAATGGATAACTGCATTAGGGTATTCATTGACAAATTTGTCAAGTCTATTATTGCAAACCGTTTTATCAACTTTATTGGTATTGATTACAGCGGAATTTCTACCGAAAGTTTTTTTTCAAATTTATGCCAACTCCTTAATTAAATTTTTTGCCATTCCAGCGTATGTATTTTACGAGTTGTTTTATTATATCTCTTCGTTTTTTATCTGGATTTCTGATTTTATTTTAAAACAATTTTTTAGGACAGAAGGCGACCAAGTGCAGTTGTTCTTTAGTAAAGTGGAGTTGGGAGATTACATTACGGAACAAATGAGTACTGTAGAAGATGATGAAGAGGTCGATTCTGAGATTCAAATGTTTCAAAATGCTTTGGATTTTTCAAGTGTAAAAGCTAGGGATATTATGAGTCCGCGAACAGAGCTTGTGGCGATTGATTTATTTGATTCAATCAAAGAGTTAAAGGATTTGTTTATTGAAACCGGTTATTCGAAAATACTAGTTTATCAAAATTCATTGGATGATATTGTAGGATATGTGCATTCTTTTGATTTGTTCAAAAAACCAAAAAACATTAAAAGTATCGTTATTTCTGTAGAATTTGTTCCAGAGACCATATTCATAAAAGATGTAATGGATTTGTTAACCAAAAAGAGAAAAAGTGTGGCTGTGGTTATCGATGAGTACGGAGGGACATCTGGAATTATTACGATTGAAGATATTGTAGAAGAGCTTTTTGGCGAAATTGAAGATGAACATGATTCGGATGAAGAGTTGGTTGAAAAAGAGTTAGAAGAAGGTGTTTATTTGTTTTCCACTCGATTTGATGTGGAATATTTGAATCAAACGTATAAGTTGAATATTCCTGAAAGTGATTCCTATGGAACTTTAGGAGGATTTATAGTAGATCATACCAGTGATATTCCGCAACA
>JAHEBK010000194.1 GCA_024642295.1 Flavobacterium sp.
CTTCTTTATCGTGAGAAGCTTGTGCTATTATTTCTCCTTGAGGACCTGCGATAAACGAAGCGCCCCAAAATTCAATTCCAGCAGTTCCTTCAATGTATTGTTCTAATCCAATGCGGTTTGCAGCGGCTACATAAACACCATTGGCAACAGCATGCCCTTTCATAACATTCATCCAAGCACCGTATTGATTTTTACCATATTGCTCTTTTTCTTGTGGATGCCAACCTATAGCCGTAGGATAAAATAAAACTTCTGCTCCTTTTAAAGCTGTCAAACGTGCTGCTTCTGGATACCATTGATCCCAACAAATTAAAGTTCCTATTTTTCCTTTTTGCGTTGGAATAGTTTTAAATCCTAAATCACCTGGAGTAAAATAGAATTTTTCGTAGAAATGTGGGTCGTCTGGAATGTGCATTTTACGGTACAATCCTGCTTCGCTACCATCGGTGTCAATGATATAGGCACTGTTATGGTAAATCCCTGCCATTCTTTTTTCGAAGAAAGGGACGATTATTACCACACCTAATTCTTTGGCTAAAGCACTAAAAGCTATAAATGAAGTACTGTATAAAGGTTCTGCTAAAGCAAAATTATCGACATCTTCACTTTGACAAAAATAATGACTGCTATACAATTCTGGTAACGAAATTACTTCGGCTCCTTGACTAGCAGCATCGCGAACCCAACTGATACATTTTTTTAAGTTGTTTTCAGCAACATCATTTAAGTTCAATTGAATTACCGCTATTTTATATTTTTTGTTTGGCATGGTATAAAATTTAGACTGCAAAAATAAGGATTTTATAAAGAGTCTTACTAGAGTTAAATGGAATTTTTTTTAATCAAAATTGGGTAATAAGTAGTACCACCTAAAAAAATGAACAACCATCAAATTGAGATTAATGTGTGTAGTTTTAAATTGTATCTGATCAATTAATTAGCGACTTTACTTAGCACTTCTTTTCTTTAATGTGAATAAAAGTGTGTCATCAAGATAATGGTGAGATACCACTAAGGTTAGCTGATTATCATGACTTAAAGAAGCGTTCATTAGAAACCAAAATTTCTCTAAAGAAATAATGTTGTTACAACAAATCGATCAAATCTAAGGGATGATTTATTATTTGTTTCGCACCATCAGAAAGTAATTCTTCTTTGGTACGATAGCCCCAAATTACTCCTACAGCATACATGGTAGCATTGTTAGCAGTAAGCATATCAATATCAGAATCGCCTACAAATAAAATTTCTTCAGGCTTTAAGTTCCAAATTTGACTTATTTCAATGGCTTTCGAAGGATTTGGTTTTTTAAGTACTTCTGTTGTTAAACCTAAAATTGGATTAAAATAATCAGGAAATATCGTATTTGTAACTTCCTTAGTAAGGTCATCTGCTTTGTTAGAGAAGACACTAAGTGGTATGTTGCGTGATTTTAATTCGGTAAGTAATTCGGTAATTCCTTCGTAAGCTTTTGTTTTATTGGTACAAATTTCACGATATACATTTAACATTAAATCATAACAACGTTCAACTTCTACGGCATCATTATTTGTCGAAGGAAGAGCTTTGCTAACTAAATTACGAAGACCGCTACCAATAAAATATTGATAAACTTCATAAGTATGAGTAGGGTAGTTGCACTCTTGAAGAACAATATTCATTGCATCTGAAATATCTTCTAATGAGTTTACAAGTGTGCCGTCTAAATCAAAAATAACGCCTTTAAATTTCATTTTATATTTTTATTCGAATCGAAAAATTACCTTTCGATTTTGGTTTTCAGGCCCAAAGATAGGGAGATTATAGAAGTTATCAATCCTTCAATCCTTTTCCTTCCAAAATAGTAGGAATGCATTTTTCAATTCGGGATTCGCGTGTTTTGGATTGTTTGGCTTGCGCGAAAAATAATAAATACCCTCTTTGTCTTCCAGGAGTTAAGGATTCAAAAGCTATTTTTAAATCAGAATTGGCTTCTAATACTTTTTTGAATTCCTCTGGCTTTTCAAATTCAGACGTTGGTTTTAGTTTGACTTCTACTCCTGATTTTTCGACTTCAATAGCTTCATAGATATAGGTTTTTAGAACGGATTCTAATTGCTTGATTTGTTGTAAATCCGTAAACCTAATTTGACGTGCCGATTGGACATTTGCTGTTTGTTGAACTAAAATCGCATTGGTGTCTTTTAGTAAAACGCCTTTATGAAATAACAACGCACAATATTCTTTGAACTCATGAATCAATACCACATTTTTTCCTTCAAATGTATAACATGGATGCATCCATTTGTATTCTTCGGTCAAGCCACAATTTAAGCAAATTTCCCGCAGTAACCTCATTTCGTCGTTCCATTTTTTGGCTCGGTCTAAAAATCGATTTACAAGTTTGGTATCCATCTTGTTTTGTTTTTTTTAACCCAATTCAAAGGGAGTTATGCCATGAATTTTAATAGTTGAACTAAATTGTTTCAATGACATTTTCCTGTGATCTTCTGGATTTTGGGGTAACTTCAATTCGGTTGTTATCATCTTCAGAACCGTAACCTACAGCCATTGCAAAAAGCGGCTTGTAGTCTTTCATATTCAGAATGTCACTGTATTTATCTGATTCTATTCCTTCCATTGCCGTAGAATCAAGTCCTAAGGTTATGCTTGCTGTCAAACCTACACCCAGAGCAATATACACTTGATTTGCTAACCATTTTTTTAAATCGGCTTCAGCTGTGCTGGATTTGATTTGGTTGTACCAATCTCTTCTTGCTTGTGGTAATTCGTTGTCAACTACTTTTTGAAAAGCATCTAAATCATCAGCGACACTAAAGACTACCAATAGATTTGCTTGGTTTATTTTCTCTTCATTGTGCATGGAAACGGTAGCTAATTTGGCTTTGACTTCTGTATTTTGAATAAAAGTAAATTTCCAAGGTTGAATGTTTATGGAAGAAGGCGTGAGACGTAAGACTTCTTTCAATATTTCAATTTTTTCTTGAGGGATTACTTTGTCTGCGTTATATTTCTTTGCAGTATATCTTTTATTTATTAAATCTAGAATATTCATGATGTTCTTTTTTCTATTTAGATAGTTGCAAAGTTATGATAAAGGGAGATTAAAATCTATTTTAGGATTAATTATAACCCGTTGGGTGCAATTATTTTATATTAATTTTAAAAGTTTTTTTATTAGAAATCCACAGCCAATTGTTATCTAAATGTCAGTCTGAGCTTAGCATGCCCTGAGATTTTGTAGAAGGGAAGATTATTTTACTTCCAGAAGCTTTGAATAATTGAGGGTAGGTTTAAAACTTACCAATCCTCAATTTGTGCAAATTTTTTCAATGCGTGTGTATGTAGATTTCGTTTTCAAAAACCATAAAAAAACCACTTAGTTTGTGCTAAGTGGTTTAGTATAGAAAAGGAGTGATGCTTATATTTTCTTCATTTGATCTTTCATCATTTTGATTTGGTCATTTAGCATTCCTTGTTTGTCAAGTTTTTTAGCTTCGTTCAATAGGTTGGTAGCTTCTAGTTTTCGTCTTCTAGTCATGGCTACACCCGCAAGGTTTAATTTGGCTACAGCCAAATCCATATCCATTGACAATCCTAATTCGATGGCTTTTTTAAAATATTTCTCGGCTACTTGCAAATTCGTTTGAGAATTCATGATTCCGTGTAGGTAGTTGAAGTATCCTTGTTGTTTTTGTACTAAGGCTGCTTCTGGGTTTTTAATATATGATAGCCATTTAGTAGCGCCAGCAAAATCTTGTTTTCTTAGTTTTATAAAGGCTAAAAGAATGAATTCGTTTTTGAAATAAAGGAAAATTGGGATTAAACTTAATAGGATTAGGAAGATTCCGTTACCAATATTGTTCTCTGTAAATTGCCAAACACTAGTAATTAAGATTAAACCAGCGATAATTAGTTTGATATTTTTGTGAAACATAGACTGTATTATTTTTAAGTTGGCAAAGATAGTAAAATCAATAGGATAGAAGCAAAACAAATGTCAAATCTCTGAAAGGGCTGATTATTTGTGTTTTAGTGTTGTTTTTTGAATTTTATTTTTATAAAATGGAACCAATAAAGTCCTTTGTTGCTTGACTTTTAGTGCACAAGACTACTGAGTTTAGACTTTATTAAAATATTTTTTAAAAACTGCTTGCTAAAAAAAAAAGTCTTTGTATATTTGCACTCGGTTTCGAAAGAACAACTAGTAAGATATATAAATAAGATTTAAAGATACAAAGCAATGAGCAAAAGAACGTTTCAACCATCGAAAAGAAAAAGAAGAAATAAGCACGGATTTATGGACAGAATGGCTTCTGCTAATGGAAGAAAAGTTCTTGCTAGAAGAAGAGCTAAAGGAAGACATAAATTGACTGTTTCTTGTGACCCAAGACACAAAAA
>JAHEBK010000195.1 GCA_024642295.1 Flavobacterium sp.
CTACCACAAAACTACTCGGCTAGACCGTCTGAGTTATGCCAAGCCTAACAAAGAATTAACCTCCATTAGTCTAAATTATAGTGAATAAACCAGTAATAAATATTGTCTGGTTTAAGCGTGACCTTCGGTTTATAGACAATGAGGCTTTGTTTAACGCCCATAATTCTGGTTTGCCCTTATTGTTTGTCTATTTTTTTGAACCCTCGGTCATGCAATATCCCGATGCCGATGCCCGCCATTGGCGTTTTGTGTATGAGTCTATACAAGATTTGCAAACCAAGCTAGAGGGGATAAATAGATTATTCTATTTTTTTCAGAATGAAGTTGCAACAGTTTTTGCGGAATTGGTAAAAGCCTATGAAATTAAAACGGTCTTTTCACATCAAGAAATTGGCAACAAAATCACTTTTGATAGAGATATTGCTATGCAAAAATTCTTTGCACAAAACAATATTCTTTGGAAAGAGTCGCAACTCCATGGCGTAATCCGAAGACTGAAAACCAGACAAAATTGGGACAAACGCTGGGAAGCAATTATGCGGGCAACTCCCAAAATGATTGTTGTAAAGGACTTAAATCTCATTACACTAGCACCCGATTTTTATAATTCGCTAAAAGGTACTGCACTTGTAGAAAGCATTACAACTCCCAATAAAAATTTTCAGAAAGGTGGCGAAAACCTTGGCTGGCGCTACTTGGATAGCTTTGTAAAAGAGCGGTATGTAAATTACAGCAAGCATATTTCTAAACCAGCCTTGAGTCGCAAAGGCTGTAGTCGTTTGTCGCCTTATTTGGCATACGGAAATCTAAGCATGCGCATGATTTACCAATACACTAACCAACAGTATCAAGAGTCAAAAAACAAGCGTGCCATTCTCAATTTTGTATCCAGACTGCATTGGCATTGTCATTTTATGCAAAAATTTGAAGACGAATGCCGCATGGAATTTGAAAACGTAAATACTGCTTATGATGCGCTAGTAAAACCAAAAAACGAAGCTTATATTAAAGCTTGGCAAGAAGGCAAAACTGGCGTACCCATTGTAGATGCTTGCATGCGTTGTTTGGTAGCAACTGGCTATATCAATTTTAGGATGCGTGCCATGGTGGTTTCTTTTTTTACCTTTAATCTTTGGCAGGATTGGCGCGAATTGCATTTTTTGGCCCGCCAATTTCTGGATTATGAACCTGGCATTCATTACCCACAAATCCAAATGCAGTCGGGTACTACGGGCATCAATACCATCCGAATTTATAACCCTATCAAAAACTCACAAGATCATGATCCAGACGGAATTTTCATCAAGCAATGGCTGCCAGAGTTGGCTAATATTCCAACAAATTTGATTCATGAACCATGGAAACTCAACGCTATTGAACAACAATTTTATAGCTGCGAAATAGGAATAGATTATCCCGAACCCATTGTGAATATTGAAGAAACCAGAAAATATGCTAGTGATATTGTTTGGAGTTTTAGAAAAAAAGAAGCTGTGAAAGAAGAAGGAAAACGCATTTTGCAAAAACATGTAAACCCTTCTAAATCTAAAACAAGCGCACCAAAAAAAAGCAAAAATGAAAAACACTAAAAAGCAGCACTTGCCCTCAAAAGTTTGTGTGGTTTGTCAAAGGCCTTTTGCTTGGCGCAAAAAATGGGAGAAAGTTTGGGAAGATGTAAAATATTGTAGTGATACATGCAGAAAGAATAAGTAAGATGGAAAAAACAATACGATTAATTCTAGGAGACCAGCTCAATAGCAACCACTCTTGGTTTGAGACCATTGACCAATCGGTGACTTATGTGTTGATGGAAGTGCGTACCGAAACGGATTATGCCACACATCACATCCAAAAAATTGTTGGTTTTTTTGCTGCCATGCAAGCTTTTGCTAAAGAATTAAAAGCCAACCACCACAATGTTATTTATTTAGAATTAAATAAGCCCGACAACTTACAAGCTTTTGATAAAAACATAAACGTATTGATTGCTCAACATCAATTTACTCGTTTTGAATACCAATTGCCAGATGAGTATCGGGTGGATAAAATACTTCAGGATTTTTGTAAAACCCTCACTATTGAAACCGCTGTTGTAGATTCGGAACATTTTTTTACTTCTCGAGCCGAATTGGGGATTTTTTTTGAAGGCAAAAAAACTTTTGTGATGGAATCTTTTTACCGAGCCATGCGCAAAAAACACCAGGTGTTGATGGAGGGAGAAAACCCCGTCAATGGCCAATGGAATTTTGATGCAGATAACCGAAAGAAACTCCCCAAAAACCATAAACCTACAGCACCAACGCTTTTTAATAATGATGTATCGGCTATAGCCAAAACTATTGAGCAATCCAACATCCAAACCATTGGAAATATGGATGCTAAGAATTTTGTTTGGCCTATCAACAGAACCCAATCGCTGGAGTTACTGGACTTTTTTCTAAATCATTGTTTGCCCTTGTTTGGGAGTTATCAAGATGCTATGATGCCACAAGAATGGTCTTTGTATCATTCTAGAATTTCTTTTTCGATGAATATCAAAATGATTTCGCCCCAAGAAGTGATTGAAAAAGCAACCCAAGCTTGGAGACAAAGACCTAACGAAATTGCATACAACCAACTAGAGGGATTTGTGCGTCAAATAATTGGTTGGCGCGAGTATATGCGAGGGATTTATTGGCTCAAAATGCCCGAATATGCCCAGTTGAATTATTTAGAAAACCATGCTCCTTTGCCAGATTGGTATTGGACAGGAAACACCAAAATGCATTGTTTAAAAGATTCAATCAAGCAAACGCTTGACTATGGCTATGCGCACCACATTCAAAGATTGATGGTTACAGGCAATTTTGCACTCTTGGCAGCTGTGCATCCAGGGGCTGTGAGCGCTTGGTATTTGGGGGTGTACATGGACGCAATTGAATGGGTAGAAATCACCAACACCATTGGCATGAGTCAGTTTGCCGATGGAGGGATTGTAGGTACCAAACCCTATGTGAGTTCGGCAAGTTATATAGACAAAATGAGTCATTATTGCGGTTCTTGTTTTTATAAAAAAGCTATAAAAACAGGAGAAAAAGCCTGTCCGTTTAATAGTTTGTATTGGAATTTTTATGATAAAAACGAAGGCAAATTAGCCAAAAATCCGCGCATTGGCATGATGTACAATGTTTGGAGAAAAATGAAATTGGAGGATAAAACAGCCTTACTAGAACAAGCCGATTATTATTTAAAAAACCTAAATGATTTATAATGAAAACAGCAATAGTTTGGTTTAAAACAGATTTACGATTACAGGACAACGAAGTATTGGTGAAAGCTATCGAGCAAAGCGAACAACTGATTCCGGTTTATTGTTTGGATAATTCTCATTTTGAAACTACAACTTATGGTTTTAAAAAAACAGGCAGCTACAGAACACAATTTTTATTAGAATCGCTCCAAGATTTGGATGCCAATCTGAGAGCTTTGGGATCGGGTTTGGTGGTGGTCAAAGGAAATCCAGCAATCGAAATTCCGAAAATTGCCAAACAATACCGGGCTCAAAAAGTTTTCGCAAAAAGAGAAGTAGCCTTTGAAGAAAAACAAACCGAATCAAAGGTGCAAAAAGCATTGTTTGAATTGCGTTGCGAGCTCGAAACTTGGAGCACCAGCACCTTGTATCATGCCCAGGATTTGCCTTTTTCTATCAAAGATATTCCAGATGTTTTTACCAATTTCAGAAAAAGAATTGAAAAGGAATGTACAATAAGAGAACCTTTTGACAAACCGAAACAAATTCTTTCACCCGAACTACCACCGCTTGTTTTACCTAGTTTGAAAGCACTTGATTTGCCTACGCCCAAAATGGATGCCCGAGCAGCGCTCAGATTTAAAGGTGGCGAAACCCAAGCCCTGAAAAGATTAACGCATTATTTTTATGAAACCCAAAGTTTGTCTCAATACAAGGAGACCCGCAATGGTTTGGTGGGTGCCAATTATTCGTCCAAATTTTCGCCATGGTTGGCTTTAGGCTGTCTTTCTCCCCGAATGATTTTTAGTGAAATAAAAAAATACGAACAGCAATTTGGCGCCAATGACTCTACCTATTGGTTGGTGTTTGAGCTGTTGTGGCGAGATTTTTTCAGGTTTATGTTCAAAAAATACCAAACCAAATTTTTCTTATACTCGGGCATAAAAACCGAAAATACAAACTCCAAAACCACCAATAACCACCAACTCAAACAATGGATAAATGGCAAAACCGACTCTGATTTTGTAAACGCCAACATGATTGAATTAAAAAAAACAGGTTTTATGAGCAACCGAGGCCGCCAAAATGTTGCCAGTTATTTTTGTAACGAACTCAATATGGATTGGCGCATAGGTGCTGCATATTTTGAATCGCAATTGATAGATTATGAT
>JAHEBK010000196.1 GCA_024642295.1 Flavobacterium sp.
CTCTTCTAGTAAATTGGCAACCTACAATCCTACGTCTCGAAAAATCCAACTTTGGGTGTTTGACACTTTTCACAACTGGAATTTCTTAGAAAGCATTTCCAATAAAACGATCCAAATTAGTATCATGTTATTGCTTTTGGGAATCATAGGAATTTCGGCTATGAGCGGCATTGTGATTTATGGATTCTTTTGGAAAGTGTTCAAAAAAACGCCTATTACTGATGACCAAAGCAAATTTAGAAAGCACCACCGGAAAATTGGAATCGCAGTTTCTATAGTTACATTAACTTTTGCTTTTAGTGGTGGATATCATGCTACAAAAAAACTGCAGCCATACACTTTGGATAAAATGATTTATATGCCCGATTTTAAAACGGCAGATTTTAATCTTCCAAATCTAAAAATCAAACCTGATTCGACTTGGACAGATTGTTCAGTAATTCAGTTTCAAAGAAAAATCTATTGGCAAATTAGATTGATACCAAATGAAGACGGCGAAGTAAAAAACAAATACATCGATTACAAAACTGGAATTGAAAATAAAACTTTTGAAACAGATTATGCAGTTTTCTTGGCAGATAAATTTGCTAAGATGTTGGTATCTGTAAATGGAGAAACTCCCGCTGATTGTTGCGATGTAGAAAACACAGAATCCTGCATCAAAAACGCAGCATTAATCAAAACGGACTATTTATACCAATTTGACAACCGCGAATACGGTTTTGTAAATAAAAGACTTCCAGTAATTAAATTAAGTTATGACACACCAGACAAAGCGACTTTTTATATTGAACCAACTACTTCAAGATTAGCTGCTATTGTAACTAATTCTGACCGTAAAGAAGGCTACAGTTTTGCCATTCTACACAAATATTTATTTATGGATTGGGCTGGGAAAAATATTCGAGATTTGGTTATGGCAATAGCTGCATTGGGTGTTTTGGTCGTAAGTATGTTAGGACTGTATTTGTTCGTAAAGAAGTAAGTGAAAATAAGTTGTAAGTTGTAAGTTAAGAGTTATTAGGTTATGGGTTAATACACACCCTTAACCTTTAACCTTTAACCCTTAACCTTTAACCCTTAAACCTTAACCCTTAACCCTTATCCCTTATCCCTTATCCCTTATTCCTTATCCTCATAATAACGCGCTTCGATACGCTTGATGTCTTTGATGGAATTTTTGGCCCAAGCCAAGCGTTTGATTAAAATTTCTTCCTCGGATAACTGCCAATGAATATCCGATTTACGCAATCTAGTGGTCAAATTTTGAAGTATAATTGCTGCTGAAACAGATATATTCAAGCTCTCTGTGAAACCTACCATGGGTATTTTAAGAAATCCATCTGCATTTTGTAAAACCTCTTCTGACAAACCATCTCTTTCTGTACCAAAAAACAAAGCACTCGGTTTTGTAATATCAAAATCCTCCAACAAACAATCATTTTCATGGGGAGTTGTTGCTATAATTTGGTAGCCTTTGTTTTTCAATGTGGTCACACAATTGGCTACACTATCAAAATTATTAATATCTACCCACTTTTGGGCTCCCATGGCAATTTCTTTATCAATTCGTTTGCCAAAACGTTGTTCAATGACGTTTAATTCCTGCACTCCAAAAACTTCACAACTCCGCATCACCGCACTGGTATTATGCATTTGAAAAACATCTTCGACTGCCACCGTAAAATGTTTAGTGCGATTGCTTAGTACGTTTAAGAAACGTTCTTTTCTGTTTTCGGTCAATATATTTTCAAGAAAATGAAGGTAATCTAAATCTATCATTCGGAAGTTTTTGAGCAAAAATAAAAAAAAATAAAGAAGGTCAAGAATCAAATTGGTTCCGACCAACATACAATCTTAGTTTCTATTATGTAACTTTGAATACAAATCTGCCATTATGAAAAAGAAATTAGTCGTCCTCACAGGTGCTGGAATAAGTGCCGAAAGCGGTATAAAAACCTTCCGAGACAGTAATGGTCTTTGGGAAGGACACAATGTGATGGAAGTGGCTTCGCCTGAAGGTTGGTACAAAAACCCAGAATTAGTTTTGGATTTTTATAACAAAAGACGCCAACAACTTTTTGAAGTACAACCCAATGCTGGACATCAAATTTTGGCAGCAATGGAAACAGTTTTTGATGTTCAAATCATTACTCAAAACGTAGATGATTTGCACGAAAGAGCAGGAAGCACTAAGGTTTTACACTTACATGGAGAATTATTAAAAGTGAGAAGTGTACAAAATCCAAGTCACATTTTAGATTGGAAATCCGATGTCGTTCTAGGTGATGTAGATGTACTTGGAAATCAATTACGACCTCATATTGTGTGGTTTGGTGAGGCCGTCCCAGCCTTAGAGGAAGCTATTGACCTTACTGAAACCGCCGATTTTTTTGCCGTTATCGGTACTTCACTACAGGTTTATCCAGCTGCAGGATTGATTGATTATACCAAACAAAATACACCGTTATTTTATGTAGATCCAAAACCTGCAACAATCTCCAATTTAAAAAATCCATTGGAAATAATTCCTATGAATGCCACAGATGGCGTTATGGTTTTGAAAAATAAACTGATGCAATTTCTAATTTCTTAGTTTTTTCAGAAATTTTATATTATTAAAAAACTTCGTACCAATTCCTAAGTAGTTGTCAAAATTAAATGTCGTATTTCAAGTAATGAAAAAAAACATTCTACCATATATGATATTAAAGAACATATAAGTAAGATTAAAAACTTTTATCACCTTATATTTCTTATATGGTTAAAAAAAATACACCATTGTTACTTTCCTGTTACTTACATTAGTATTTATAGTTCTTAAAGGACTCAATACAAAAAACTTTGTACCTTTGACATTCTAAAATACCCAAACTCAAAACCATGAGAAAAGCCATTTTTCCAGGATCCTTTGACCCAATTACCTTAGGTCATGAAGACATTATCAATAGAGCCTTACCTCTTTTTGATGAAATTGTAATTGCCATAGGGGTCAATGCTGAGAAAAAATATATGTTTACACTCGAAGAAAGAAAACAATTTATTGAAGAGACTTTCAAAAATGAACCCAAAGTTACCGTAATCACTTATCAAGGCCTAACTATTGAATTATGCCAAAAAATAAATGCCAATTTTATTTTACGTGGATTGCGCAACCCTGCCGACTTTGAATTTGAAAAAGCGATTGCACATACCAATCGTGAATTATCCAAAATAGAAACAGTCTTTTTATTGACAGCCGCAAGTACCTCTTTTATCAGTTCTAGCATAGTTCGTGATGTCATTCGCAATGGAGGTGAGTTTCAAAAATTAGTTCCAAAGGCAGTAATTCTTTCCATATAAATAAGCTCAATTTTCTTATGATGCTCTTTTCTTTTATAAATCCTATACTGGTATACTAAATCAAAAACTAAAAAAATTTTATTCACCATATAAAAAGAATTTAGACAAATTTTCAGAAACAAAGCCGTACTATGAACCACACCATTTATGTAAAATTTGCTCTAAATCAGAATAGATAATAGGTTTAGATAGGTAATCATTCATTCCATATTCATAACATTTTTCTTTTTCACCAACCAAAATCCCAGCAGTAAGGGCTATAATTGGAATCTTAGAAAAGGCAATGTTTTTTCTGATTTCAGATGACGCTTCATAGCCATTTTTTATAGGCATTTGAATATCCATCAAAATCAAATCTAACTTTACTTTCTTACATTGTTCAATCGCGTCATCTCCATTATTGGCTTCGTATATCACACAATTTGGCAAAATCCTTTTTATCAATGTTTTTGCCAAAAGCATATTTATCTTGTTGTCTTCAACAAGTAAAATATTTTTTAAACTAGTAATTTGATCATTAACTTTTTCACCATTATTGATTGTTTTATTAGAATCAAATTCGTTTACATTACACTTTTCAAATCGGACTGAAAAACTGAACTCAGACCCTATTCCATATTCTGAGTTTAACTCTAAATAAGAACTCATAAGACCCAACAACTGATTTGAAATAGCTAATCCTAGCCCTGTACCACCAAATTTCCTACTGGTTGAATTGTCTTCTTGTACAAATGATTTGAATATTTTTTTACTATTTCCTGATTTAATTCCAATACCTGTATCTTTTACTGAAAAATGTATTTGAGAATAATCAGTACCTTGAAAGACTTCTTTAACCATCAATCGAACTTCCCCAATCTCTGTAAATTTCAATGCATTCCCAATTAAATTCACCAATATTTGCTTCAATCTTACGGAATCAGCTAAAATTAAATTTGGAATATTTTTATCAAAATCCATTATCAAATCAATTTTTTTCTGATTGGCTTGGTGTTTAAATAAATAAATTATCTGTTGGCATAAATCAAAAAGATTAATAGGCTCCATTTCTAATTCTA
>JAHEBK010000197.1 GCA_024642295.1 Flavobacterium sp.
TGACAGTATATTATCTTTAAACACTACAAAAAAAGCATATCGTCATAAAAAACTAATCATTCATGTTAGCTATACCAATAGTTTGGCTTTAGTCTTAGCCAAAGACGAATCCGTTGTTAATGCTATTCAAGAACTGCAACTCAATGCTATTAGTCTGAAATCATATAATGACTCTAAATTGTATTTGAATGTTAACAGTAAAGATTTCCTTTTAGAAGCTAATGACAAATCCAATACAGAACTTAATTTGAAATCCGAAAAATCAAAAATTGTTTTGAGTCAAAATGCAATTTTAAAAGCCCTTGTGAAAACCACCGATACTTTTAATTTAGATATGTATCAAAAATCTAATGCTAGAATTGAAGGGAATGCAATAAATTCAGCAATTAGACTTGATAACAATGCACAATTTACAGGAAATAAACTTAGCCTAACAAACTTAGATTTAACTGCTGAAAGTTATTCTACTAGTACTGTAAATGTTGAAAAAGAAATTGCAATTAGCGCTAATGGAAAATCAGAAATACAATTAATAGGAGCTGCTAAAATTGAAATACGCAATTTTTCAGATGAAGCTAAGTTGTTGAAGAAATTAAAATAAACTAAAATTAAATTACAAAAAAGAGTCCCAAATTCAATGAACTTGGGACTCTCTTATTTTATATCAATTCAGTATTTAGTCTTTAGCAGCCAAATAACGTTCTGCATCCAAGGCAGCCATACAACCTGTTCCAGCAGCAGTAATTGCTTGACGGTACACATGATCAGCAGCATCTCCTGATACAAACACCCCTGGAACATTCGTTTTAGAAGAACCTGGTGTATTTACAATATATCCTGTTTCATCCAATGTAATGAAGTCTTTGAAGATATCTGTATTTGGTTTGTGACCAATAGCAACAAAGAAACCTGTAGCTTCAATATCAAAAACTTCTCCTGTAGTTTTGTTTTTAGCTCTAACACCTGTTACTACTTGCTCATCACCTAACACTTCAACGGTGTCGTGATTCATTAAAATGGTAATATTTTCTGTTTTATGAACACGTTCTTCCATAATTTTGGAAGCTCTAAATTTGTCGCTACGAACTAACATCGTTACTTTTTTACATAATTTAGACAAATAATGTGCCTCTTCACAAGCGGAATCCCCTGCTCCAACAATGACTACTTCTTGATTTCTGTAGAAAAAACCATCACAAACCGCACAAGCAGAAACACCACCACCCATTTTTAAATAATGTTGTTCTGAAGGTAGTCCTAAATATTTAGCAGAAGCTCCTGTCGAAATAATAACAGTTTCACAATGTAATTCGATAGTATCGTTAATCCATACTTTATGAATATCTCCTGAAAAATCTACTTTGGTAGCCCAACCATCACGAATATCAGCACCAAAACGTTCTGCTTGCTTTTGCAACTGAACCATCATTTCTGGACCTGTAACCCCATCTACATAACCTGGAAAATTCTCTACTTCATTTGTAGTAGTCAATTGTCCACCTGGTTGCATTCCTTGGTATAATACAGGGTTCATATTCGCTCTTGCAGCATAAATAGCAGCAGTATATCCAGCAGGACCAGATCCTATAATAAGGCATTTTATTTTTTCGATTGTATCTGACATAATAATTATAATTTATTTTTAAAACGGTACAAAAATAAGTTATAATTAATAGATTTAAGAATCCTAACAATTAGTTTTTATTATTGTATAATAAAAAAATTACTACTTCAATCATCAAAAAACTAACAACTATTGATTTTCAGTAATTTACATACTAAAAAGTGAGGAATATCATTTTAAAATACAGCTAAGATATCGAAGATTCATTTTATATTAAAGTATAAACCTCTCTATACTTCAGGCAAAAAAAAGATTAGTAAAACAAAAATGCAATTAATACATAGAATTATTAGATTCCAACTACGAACAAAGCTATCTATATAATCAAAGACCCCCACAATCATTTTAGAATGTGGGGGTCAAAAAACTAAACCAACAAAAATTATTGTATTTCGATTATTATTTTAATCCTTATGACTAAGAAAAAGTATTACATTATTCTTTTTGCTCTTGAAGAAAAGTCTTCCATTTAGTCAAACCATCTTTTCCTACAATGGCTTGTAATTTATTATTTGCATCAGCATAAATAGGTTTTTTAGCCGCTTTTAAACCTTCTTCATCATTCTCATACTTTTTTAAAGCTTCATTTAATTTTATTGTTTTTTCTAATTGAATTTCATAAACTTTCTTGGCGTCTCCTTCATTTAAGGTTAAAAGTGCTGTCATTTTATCTGAAGCCCATTTTGCCGACTTTTCAGGATTATTAGATTGAGCTAGAGCTGAAAATGAAAACAGAATAGCAAATACCAATGTTAAAAATATTTTTTTCATAACTTTAATTTAATTTTTTAATTTCTTCTATTACAAAATCTGCAAAACGTACAGACTCGTCTCTTAAATCAGCGCTATTTTTCAAGCTTCTATAAATACCCCATTTGGGTCTAATAAATTCATTATCAGGTCTTATTGTCATCAATTTATCCGTACTATAAGACAACAGTTCTACTCCATCATTGAGTCTTGAAATTTTCATTGAATAATGACCATTACTACCTACTTCAATTATTTCCTTAACCTCAACCCATGTATCAATAAAATCATTTAATGGTGCACTTTGAAGGATTGTAACATTATCATGAACTAAATTCAGCTTGTTAATTTTTCCTTTTTTTGCTGATAGTGTAAAAAGAGGCAAACCTTCTGATCCTCCAACTGCTTTAATTTGATGTAAATGTGTAAAGGATGTTGAAGGTTGAAACCCATTAGGTATTTTAAACTTCCAACTATAAGAAACTATTTCACCCACTTTACCTTTTAAGTTTTCAGGTGAAGGACTGTACGTTTTAATTTCTACACGTTGTCTATCAAAATTCTCACAGCGATCATTATCCTCAAGAGTATGGATAATAAACTCAAATACAGGTTTCTTTAAATCTTTGTCATAGACCTGAGTTATGTGTTTTCCAAAGGCTTTATGGGCGCAATCTGGAACCTCAACAGCCTCATGACCTGGAGCCAAAACATTATTGACTAATTCATAAGTATCGCCTGAACCAGTAGCAACTAATTTAGTTTGAGACTGTGTAGCTGAGCAAAAACAAAAAATAAGGGAACAAAAAAACAATTTAGTTGATTTCATCTTTATACTATTTATAAAGACAAAATTAAATCAACCAATAAAAGAATTGTACAAAAATGGTATACTAATAATCCAAAAGAAATAAAAATCGCTAGATTAAAATATACTACTTGCTTTTGATACGTTTGGTCAAGCCCAAAATAAAACAGATTACACCAAGGATTAAAAACACATAATAACCTTCTATACTGTTGTTACGAATTAGATTTGCAGCAACAAAACACAAGATACTCAAGAGGTAAAGATTGAGTGATGTTAATTTATGAAAGAAATTCATGGTTGTTTATTTAAAGAAACTATCTACAAATTCATATTTATTAAAAACTTGTAAATCTTCAATTCCTTCGCCTACACCAATATATTTAACCGGAATTTGAAATTGGTCTGAAATTCCAATTACAACACCACCTTTGGCAGTACCATCTAATTTAGTTACAGCTAGTGAAGTCACCTCTGTAGCAGCTGTAAACTGTTTGGCTTGCTCAAAAGCATTTTGTCCAGTAGAACCATCTAAAACTAACAATACATCGTGTGGAGCATCACCAACCACTTTTTGCATCACACGTTTCACTTTTGATAATTCATTCATCAAATTGACTTTATTGTGCAAACGTCCAGCGGTATCAATAATAACAATATCCGCATTTTGAGCTACAGCGGATTGTAAGGTATCAAAAGCAACAGAGGCAGGATCACTTCCCATATCTTGACGAACTATAGGAACACCTACTCTATCTGCCCAAATTTGTAATTGGTCGATAGCGGCTGCTCTAAAAGTATCAGCTGCGCCTAGAACGACATTGTGTCCTGCTTTTTTAAATTGATAAGCTAGCTTACCGATTGTGGTTGTTTTTCCAACACCGTTCACACCTACAACCATCAAGACATAAGGCTTGGTTTGAACAGGTATAACAAATTCAGTTGCTTCACCAGAATTGGTTTCAGATAACAAAGCAGCAATTTCCTCTTGAAGAATTCGGTTCAATTCATCAGTACCAAGGAATTTATCTTCAGCAACTCGTTTTTCAATACGAGTAATAATTTTCAAAGTAGTATCGACACCAACATCTGAAGTAACTAAAATTTCCTCCAAATTATCCAAAACATCATCATCCACTTTTGACTTTCCTGCTATGGCTTTCCCAAGCTTAGAAAA
>JAHEBK010000198.1 GCA_024642295.1 Flavobacterium sp.
TCAAGTTTCAAATGTGTTTGCAGGATTAGCGCCAGGAAATTATACATTGTATGTTCGAAAAACTTCTGACAATACCTGTATCACACCTTCTGTATCTACAATTACTATAAATCCAAATGTGTTACCTACTGTTCCCACATCATCTGCTGTTGTTCAGCCTACATGTGCAGTGCCTTCAGGAAGTATTACAATTACATCTCAAACGGGTGTTCAGTATAGTTTAAATGGTTCTGTTTATCAAGCTTCAAATTCATTTAGTGGATTAACACCAGGAAGTTATACATTGTATGTTCGAAAAACTTCTGACATTACCTGTATAACTCCTTCAGCTTCGGCAATTACAATAAATGCATTGCCAACGCCACCACCAGCGCCAACATCATCAGCTGTTGTTCAGCCAACATGTGCGGTTCCTTCAGGAAGTATTACTATTGCGGCTCAAACAGGAGTTGAATATAGTGTAAATGGTACCACTTATCAAGTTTCAAATGTGTTTGCAGGATTAGCACCAGGAGCTTACACGATGTATGTTAGAAAAACATCTGATACTACATGTGTTACATCTTCTTCTTCAGTTGTTACAATTAGCGCATTACCACCAGTGCCAGTAATACCAGTATCTTCGAGTGTAATACAACCTACTTGTGCTGTTTCTTCAGGAAGTATTACTATTACTGCTCAATCTGGAGTACAATATAGCATCGGAACTGGCTATCAAAATAGTCCTGTTTTTGCAAATTTGGTACCTGGTAATTACCCATTAAGTGTGCGATTTACTAGCAGTCCAGATTGTATAACTAATGGTTCTACAGTTGTAATTAATTCAATTCCACAACAAATACAATTTGAATCAAAAGGTGATTGTGTAGATAAGGATTATATTTTAATGGCTTCTCCGTTAAATAATTCATATGACGCTAATGCAGTTAATTATGAATGGAAAGATAATTTAGGGAATATTGTTGGGACAAATTCAGAAGAAATAAATGTAACAGATGTTGTAAATGGAATGTCTGGTGTAGTTTCTTATCCAATGACTTTTACTTTAAAAGTAAGTTCTAGTTTGACACTTTGTACTACAACAAATAATGTTGTCATTGAATCTGCTTTCTGTAATATTCAAAAAGGAATTTCACCTGATGGAAATGGTTCAAATGATTATTTTGATTTAAAAGTCATGGATGTTAAATATTTACAGATTTTTGATAGATACGGTATCCGAGTTTATGATCAACATAATTATAAAGATCAATGGAAAGGTCAATCTAATAAAGGGGAAGAATTACCTAGCGCAACTTATTATTATGTTATTGATTTTAATAATGGTAAATCGAAAACAGGTTGGATATATCTGATAAGATAAAAAGTGAATTAAATAGATTTATGTTAATAATTAGATATTGACGAAATGAAAAAACAAATTGATATGAACAAAATATTTTTAATTTCATTATTGGTTCTGATCAGCTATGTTGAAGGAATAGCGCAACAAACACCTCATTATACACAGTATATGTATAATATGAATGTTATGAATCCAGCATATGCAGGTTCTAAAGAATCAATTTCTCTTGGAATGTTATATAGAAAACAGTGGGTCAATATTGAAGACGCACCTACCTCATTTACATTTTCAGGTCATGGCAAAGCAGGCCGAAACGTAGGTTTAGGACTTTCATTTATTTCGGATAAAATAGGACCAATTGAAGAACAGAATGTATATGGTGATTTTTCATATACATTAAAGCTTAATGATACACACCGATTGGCGTTAGGGTTAAAAGCTGGAGCCACTTTTCAAAAAGTTGGATTAAGAGACATTCAATCGACCCTACCTGACCCTAATGAAGGTATTTTTGGGCAAGATATTAATGATGTTACCTTTAATTTTGGTTCGGGAGTTTTTTACTATACAGATAAATATTATTTAGGTTTTTCTATTCCTAATATGATTAAATCGGCACATCTTGATTATAATGGAAGACAATATGGGTCAGACGTGATGCATTACTTTTTAACAGGGGGATATGTTTTTGACTTAAATGAAAATTTAAAATTCAAGCCTTTTTTTATGTTAAAGTCGGCGTTCAATGTGTCACCCTCTTTAGATATTTCAGCTAATTTCTTGTTTAATGAAAAAATTGAAGTAGGTGCAACATACAGATTGCAAGATAGTTTTGGAGCGATGATTAATTTTGCTGTTTCACCAGAGTTAAGAATTGGATATGCCTACGATCATATCATATCTGATTTAAAAACTACTGCGCCTTCATCACATGAGTTTATTATTTTATATGATATATTTTCATCTAAAAAGGTATCTCGATCTCCTAGGTTTTTCTAATATTTAAAATACTTATTAATGAAAAAAAATATACTACTCTTGTTGTTTGTGCTTATTGTGAATATAATTTCAGCACAAAATAAAGATACTAAGTCCGCAGATAAGTTGTTTGATAGGTACGAATTTGTAAAAGCAATTCCACAATACCTAAAATTAACTGAAAAAGCAGATGTTGATAGTTACGTCTATAAAAGATTAGGTGAATGTTATTACTATACCTACAACACAGTTGAAGCTGAAAATTGGTATGCCAAAGCATTTCAATCAGGAGAAAAACAAGATGCTGAATCGTATTACCGTTATGCCCATATTCTTAAGACAAATAAAAAATACAATGAGTCTGATGAGCAAATGAGCATTTTTTCATCGATGAAACCGACTGATAGAAGAGCAGTTGCTTTTACTAAAAACCCTAATTATTTGTCCAAATTGACAGCTATAGATGAGAAATTTGAAGTAGAAAAAATGGCAATTAATTCATCAGATAAATCTGATTTTGGTGCTTTATTGAGTGGTAATACATTGTATTTTGCAAGTTCAAGAAACGTAAAAAATGCCATTTATGGGTGGAAAAAAGAGCCTTATTTGGATATTTATCAATCTAATTATAATGAAGATGGAACTTTTGGAACTCCAGAATTGGTTTCAGAACTAAAGTCAAAATATCACGAAGGTCCGGTTTCTGTTTCAAAAGATGGAAATACAATCTATTTTTCAAGCGAAAGTTTTAAAAATAATTCTTTTGTAAAAGATAAAATAAGAAAATTAAAATTAGGTCAGGTTTATTTATTTAAAGCGGTAAAAATTAATGGGAAATGGGCTAATATTGAGCCGCTTCCGTTTAACTCTAATGAATATTCTACAAGTAATCCTGCAATTGATAAAGAGGGAAAATTTCTTTATTTTACTTCTAATAGACCTGGTTCAGTTGGAGGTTTAGATATTTGGAAAGTTGCTATTAATTCAGATGGTACATACGGAACTCCTGAAAATTTAGGAGA
The DNA here is from genome assembly GCA_024642295.1 of Flavobacterium sp. Classification (GTDB taxonomy): domain Bacteria; phylum Bacteroidota; class Bacteroidia; order Flavobacteriales; family Flavobacteriaceae; genus Flavobacterium. Next base: position 3,346 of record JAHEBK010000198.1, read on the forward strand.
CAAAATTAATACAGAAGGTGATGAAAGTTTTCCTTTTGTTTCAGACGAAAACATCTTGTATTTTGCTTCTGATGGATTAATAGGTTTTGGTGGATTTGATATTTTCTCAGCTGATTTAAATACAAATAGCGAACCAGTAAATCTTGGTCAGCCTGTTAACTCTGAAAAAGATGATTTTGCTTTTACATTTAACAACGAGAAAAGTATTGGGTTTCTTTCTAGTAATCGTTTAGGAAATGACAATATCTTTAGTTCTGTACCAGCTAAAATTGCTAAGATTACAACAATTGTTTCTAGTACTAAGGACAAGAGTTTATTGTCTGGTGCTAAAGTGGTGGTAATGGATGAATCAAATGTTCCGTTAGAATCAAAGATGACAAACGCTTCGGGTGAAGCCACTTTTAGTGTAGCAAAAAATAAATCTTATAAAATGGAGGTTTATAAAGATGGCTATGTTTTAAAAACACTTACTTCTGAAAAAGTTAAGGGAGGAAGTGAAATCGTTATCAATGTTGAACTTGATCCTATCGATGTTGTAGTCAATGAAGGTGAAATTATATTAAATCCAATTTACTTTGAATTTGACAAAGATGTTATTACATCTGAAGGTATGTCTGAACTGGACAAATTGGTTTACATGATGCAAAACAATGCGAATTTGAAAATTAATGTTAAATCGCATACGGATTCAAGGGGTACAGAAAAATATAATGAAAATCTTTCTGAAAGAAGAGCTAATTCAACTGTTCAATATGTGATTTCAAAAGGAATTAGTTCAGACAGAATTTCTGGGAAAGGGTTTGGAGAATCAGAATTAAAAGTGATTTGCCCTAAAACGTGTACAGAACATGAACACAGTTTAAACAGACGTTCTGAATTTATTATTGAGAAAAAATAATTAGATTATCTTAATATTTATAACAAAGGCGAATTCAAATTTTGAATTCGCCTTTGTTATTTTATCCATGAACCGTTTCATTTTTTCCGTAATTGGTAATTATAGAAGTTTC
>JAHEBK010000199.1 GCA_024642295.1 Flavobacterium sp.
TATTTATGAACAATTCTCCTTTTGTTGTATCATACATTCTCTTATACCATTTAGCTTTTAAATTTCTGGCATATAATGGTTAACGATTGTCAGGTTGAGCGTAGTCGAAACCTCGTTCTGAAGCAGTAAATAATCTCGACTTCGCTCGATTTGACAAAATGCAAAACGGTAAATTTAATGACAAAATAGTATTATCTCAACTATACTCTAACAGACAAAAATATTCAGACCGTTATAAATTCATAAGTGGTAAAAATTAGAATTTCTAAAAGTTTTTTACCAAATTTTACTGTTTTTTCTGCTAAAAAAACCCTAAAAGGAAAAATTGGCAACTCTTGAGGAAGTCCTGCCTAACTATGAACTGTTGTTTTGGCGCAACTTTGTACCATCAAATTATAACAACAGTAATCATGAAAATAATTAATAGACTTAAAGAAACTTTTAGAGCATTAATTGAATCAAGAAAAAACACACCTCAGTTAATTGCAATTTCACAAGAGCGTTTCTGTGCTAATCTTACTATTCAAGATTACTACTGTGATGAAATTAACTTATTTATTTAATAACAATTTAAAATTTTAAAATCATGTCAAATTTTTCAGTACCAACAAGAGAAGAAGTCTCTTCAAACAATCAAGCTATTTTTGATAACCTACAAAAAGGTTTGGGTTTTGTTCCAAATTTATATGCTTATTATGCTAAAAACGAAACAGCACTTGGCGATTATCTAGCATTACAAAACAGAAAAAGCACATTAAAAGCCAAAGAAAGAGAAGTGGTTAATTTGATAACAAGTCAAATTAACGGATGTCTATATTGTCAATCTGCACACACGGTTCTAGGAAAAATGAATGGTTTTACAGACGAACAAGTAATCGAATTGCGTAGAGGTGCTGCTTCGTTTGATGCAAAATTAGATGCTTTGGTAAAATTCACTGCTTCAGTAGTAGAAAATAAAGGTAAAGCCACTCAAGAATCCAAAGACGCTTTTTTTGCCGCAGGATATACCGAAGCCAATTTAATTGATGTTATAATTGTAGTAGGTGATAAAATCATCAGCAATTATATTCACAACCTAACCGATTTTGCCATTGATTTCCCATTGGCACCACAATTATAATTAATTATTAATTTAATTCTAAGGCCAAGATTATGTTGGTCTTAGAATTTTCAAAAGACATTAAAGATGATACAACATTTAGATAAAAACAGTTTTGAAAGTACTATTAATAGTAATGAAGTAGTACTAGTAGATTTTTTTGCAGATTGGTGTGGTCCTTGTAAAGCATTACATCCTACACTTGAAGAATTGGCAAACGATTTTGACGGGAAAGCAGTCATTTCAAAAATTAACGTAGATCAAAATCCAGAACTCGCTGCTCAGTTTAAAGTAAGAAGCATACCTGCTTTATTCTACTTTAAAAATGGAGAAATAGTAGGCTCGCAAAACGGCGCACAATCCAAATCTGTGATATCAAGCCATTTAAACAATATAATTAAAAGCTAACAATATGGGAAAGAAAATAAATATCAAAAATTTACCTACGGGTTACCAATCTTTTATTACCAATGGAAGACATTCTGTTACAGGAGATGAACCATTAACTAGTAAAGGAACGGATTTAGGATTTTCGCCAGAAGATTTTATTTTGTCCAGTTTAGCAATGTGTAAAGTAGCTACAGTACGATTCATTGCCCGTAAAAACAATTGGCATATTGAAGATGTCGATGGCGAGTTTGAACTCAACGTAAAACGTGGTGCCAATGGCCATCTTACAACAACTGTAACCGGGAAAATAAAGATTGAAGGTAACTTAACCGAAGATCAAAAAACAGAACTACTCAATCAAGCAGATGCATGTTATGTACACCGAATGATTGAAGGCGATTGGAATATCGAAAAAGTTCAAGAGCTAAAAAATGAAGTACTTACTGCATAAAACAATAAACAATAATTTAATCAATAATCACACTTAATTCAAAAAAAAATGAAAAATTTAAAATCAATTCTTGTAGTAGCGTTTATCGCTTTATTTTCTAATGGTATTTTTGCACAAGTAGAGGCAGTAGACAAATCAGGCTTAGCTATTGGCGGTTATGACGTCGTAGCTTATCATAAAGCTAATAAAGCAATCAAAGGAAATCCTAGCATCATTGAAAAAATAGGCAAAACGGAGTATCATTTTGCAAATAAAGCCAACGCTAAGGCATTCAAAGCAAATCCTGATAAATACTTACCACAATGCGCAGGATATTGTGCTTGGGGAGTAGTGGAAAAAGATTCAAAATTCTCTATCAATCCTGAGACCTTTAAAATTGTAAATAACAAACTGTATTTATTTTTTAATGGAGATTTTAATGGTAGTCAAGTAAATACTTTAGATATTTGGAACAAAGACGAAGCAAAATATTTAAAAAATATTGACAAAAAATGGGCGGCTATTAAATAAAAAACCCATCCCTTTTTTACCGAAAATTCATAAATCGAAACAATTGTATGTTGTTTTAGTTATGAATTTTCGGTTTGTTTTTATATGAGTTTTTAAAAATTTATCTTGATTTCTATCACCTATATTATTATCAATCTTATTGGCTTTTTATATTTTACTCACTACCACATAAAAAAAACAGCTACCCAAAATGGATAGCTGTTTCTCTATATTCTCTATTCTAATTTCTAAAAATATTAAGAACCACACATTTCACAATCCTCTGGCCCACCTGCTTGGGCTTGCAGAATCATCTTTTTGTATTCATTAATATCTATTGCTTCTGTTTTTACTTCTTCGGCAACTGGTTGTTCTTTTTTATCGTTGTTTAAAGTAAATTTGATGGCATCAACTGCTGCTTTTGTTCTCAAATAATACATTCCTGTTTTCAATCCTGATTGCCAAGCGTAGAAATGCATCGAGGTTAATTTAGAATAATTAGCATTTTGCATAAACAAGTTCAATGATTGTGATTGATCCACAAAATAACCACGTTGACGAGACATATCGATAATATCTTTCATTGACATTTCCCATACTGTTTTGTACAATTCTTTTAAGTCTTGTGGGATGTTATCAATATTTTGAACAGAACCATTGTGACGCATGATTTCTTGTTTCAAAGTTTCGTTCCATAAACCGCGCTCTACTAAATCGTGTAACAAATGTTTGTTTACAACAATAAACTCACCTGACAATACACGACGTGTGTAAATATTAGAAGTATAAGGTTCAAATGCTTCGTTGTTTCCTAGAATTTGAGAAGTTGAAGCTGTAGGCATAGGCGCTACTAACAACGAGTTACGAACTCCATGTTGCAACACTTCTTTTCTTAAAGCAGCCCAATCCCAACGACCAGACAATTCTTCGTCTTTTATTCCCCATAAATTATGTTGGAAATCTCCTTCTGACATTGGAGAACCTTTGAAAGTTGAATAAGGGCCTTCTTCTTTAGCTACTTCCATTGAAGCCGTTACAGCTGCAAAATATAAGGTTTCAAAGATTTCTTGATTCAATTTTTTAGCTTCATCCGATGTAAATGGCAAACGCAACATAATAAAAGCATCTGCTAATCCTTGAACACCCAAACCAATTGGACGGTGACGTAAATTAGAGTTTTCTGCCTCCTTTACAGGATAGTAATTTCTATCAATTACTTTATTTAAGTTTCTTGTTACTCGTTTAGTTACAGTATATAATGCTTCATGGTCAAACTTTCCGTTTTCTACAAACATTGGTAATGAAAGAGAAGCCAAGTTACATACTGCCACCTCATCAGCAGAAGTATATTCCATAATCTCCGTACACAAATTAGACGAACGAATCGTTCCTAAATTCTTTTGGTTTGATTTACGGTTAACGGCATCTTTATACAACATATATGGCGTTCCAGTTTCGATTTGCGATTCTAGAATTTTCTCCCACAATTCATGCGCTTTGATGGTTTTTCTTCCTTTACCCGCTTTTTCGTAATCAGTATACATTTTTTCAAATTCCTCACCGTAAACATCATATAAACCTGGGCATTCGTTAGGACACATCAAAGTCCAATCTCCATTTTCTTGCACGCGTTTCATGAATAAATCGGATGTCCACATCGCAAAGAACAAATCTCTAGCACGCATTTCTTCTTTTCCAGTATTCTTTTTCAAGTCTAAAAAATCAAAGATATCCGCATGCCAAGTTTCGATGTAAATCGCAAAACTACCTTTACGTTTTCCACCACCTTGATCTACGTAACGTGCGGTATCATTAAAAACACGCAACATCGGAACGATTCCGTTTGATGTTCCGTTAGTTCCACGAATGTATGAACCTGTAGCACGTACATTGTGAATAGAAAGCCCTACTCCACCTGCAGATTGA
>JAHEBK010000200.1 GCA_024642295.1 Flavobacterium sp.
TTTTTTCAAAAACACGGTCAAAAAACCAAGTACAAGAAGCTAATGTTGACCCTCCAAACCCTAAATTAACTGGGTGGTGTTCTTTGAATATAGTTGTTAATTCGTTCCACAAAGTAAAGGTGGAACTTCCATAAAATATCATTCTAGGTTCATCTTTCAATGAGGCTATTTCTTTTTCTAAACGTTGTAAGTCTTCATGGTACCAGTACATATATTATTTTTTGGTGGTATTAAATGTAGTGTTTATTGGCAAACTAATTGTAATAATGCGATTTTTTCGCTTTAATTAGGGTAGGATTTTAAAATTTAGGATATTTTGACTTATTTTTAATCTGTATTTGCACTTAAAATTTACTAAAATTATTTTTCTTAATTATAAAATTTACCATCTACATAATACCATATTTCATTTTCTTTCTTAAAAGTTGAAAATTCATGGTGAACGTGTATTAGTTTATCCGAGTCTTTATAATATGCTTTGAATTCTACAGTAGTTTCAGTTGAATTTAAAATCTCTAATTTTAGCCATTGATTTGTAATTGACCACTCTAGGATATCTGCTTGGTTAAAGTTCTTTTGAGTAGTGTAATGAGTTGTTTCTAGGATGTAATTACTATTATGAGTTGCATAGGCACTATATCGTGACCGCATTAAAGTTTGGGCTGAAACTGCTTTTTTTTGACCTATAAGGTAAGGTTGACAGCAATTTTTAAATAATTTTTCAGAGCAACAATAGCAGTTTAAATTTTGCATGAATAGGGCAGATATAATTAATCTTCAATAATTGGATTTATTTTTAAAAACAATTGATTTAATAAAACTTGGTATTTGCTAATTTCAATTAAATCTTCGTCTTCTTGAGCAAAATCGAGCATTTCATCTAATTGCTCACTGATGATTATTAGCTTATTTCCTGCTTCGATATTATTTTTTTTGGCTAATAAATCGATTATCTCTTGTATGTTGTTTTTTAATTCTATGAATTTGTTTTCTGCCATTTCTAAATGCATTTATAGATTTTCGTTAGTTTTATTTTCGTTGAACTTTTTAGTAATTTCTTTTAATTTTTCTTTACGAATGATTGCTGCTTGTTTTATTTTGTCTTGAGCCTTATGAAGTTTATCATTATGCTTTTTAATATTCCTTTCATTGTTTCTTCCCATAATTATTTTTTGTGATTAAGTTCATAAAAAACGCTATTCTTTAAGATGCAAATTTCGTTATTAAGATTTAGAATTCAGTATTTTGTTTATTAATGTACTTTTTCTAACTCTAATTTGAGTTGGTTATTTTCAGTAGTGATTTTTTCAATTTCTGCTTTCCAATAGGCTACTTCCTTTTGAGCCTGATCAATTTGTTCGTCTCTTTCTTCAGGAGATCTGAAAAATTTAAATGTACCCGCATCAGCTAATTTTTTTTTGGCATTTTCAAAATTGGTATTCGCTACAATCAGAGATTCTTGATTGATAAAAAGCTTGTTTTTGAGACGTTCTTTTTTTTCATTTATAATTCGGTCAGCCTCAATTTTTTCCTGGATCGCTAATTGAATTTTATTTTCCTCGATTTCTTTTTGTTGCAATCGATATTGAACATTGTTTTTTTCGGTTTGCTTGTTTATTAGTTCTAATTCGGCTCTGCGATTTTCTTGGTAAAGATTAAGAAATAAGCTTGCAATGACTAAAATCCCTATTGTAGTTACCAGAAAAAAAACACTTTTCTTTAGACCAAATATCCGTGTGCTCTTAGTTCTTTTTTTATCTGTGATTTGTTTTACTTCGTTAGTTGGAGCCGGAGTTGCTAAAACGGTATTTTTATTTAATGGAGGAGGAGTGGTAATAAAGATTATATTCTTCAACTCTTCAATATCAGCAGCAGTTTTCCAGTCGGTCATCCCTTGACACCAAACAGGAGTTTTAGGAGTGATTTTCTTAATTTTTAATTCTTCTAAAGTAAAAGGACCACTACTTTCAATTCCGTTATGCAGGTAATAGGTGTTCATTATATTTGATAGTGTGTATGTTTATTTTTCCAAAATTACAAAACTAATTGATTCTAAAATTTGGATAATTGAAAAATGAGAAAATAAATAATAACAAAAAAGCGGGTGATATTTTAATAAACTTTTTTTGACGATTGTTTTTTTTTACTTTTACATCTGTTATTTCAAGAATCTACTGAGTATTAATATATTTATAAAAAAATAAATAATGAGTTACTATAAAATTGACAATTTAGAACAATACTTTAAGCATTATAATAAATCGGTTCGTGAGCCAAGAAAATTTTGGGGAAAAATAGCAGAAGAGAATTTTACTTGGTACCAACAATGGGACAAAGTTGTAGAGTTTAATATGGCTGATGCTGAAATTGAATGGTTTTCAGGAGCCAAAGTGAATATTGTTAAAAACTGTATTGATAGACATCTTAATAAAAGAGGAGAGAAAACAGCAATTATCTTTGAACCGAATAATCCAGACGAAGAAGCACTTCACATTACTTATAATGAATTGCATCAAAGAGTATGCAAAATGGCTAATGTATTACGTGAGCAAGGCATAAAAAAAGGTGATAGAGTTTGTATTTATTTGCCAATGATTCCAGAATTGGCAGTTTCAGTTTTGGCATGTGCTAGAATTGGTGCAATACACTCTGTTGTTTTTGCTGGTTTTTCGGCTTCTGCAGTAGCAAGTAGAATCAATGATAGCGATTGTAAAATGGTAATTACTGCTGATGGAGGTTACCGTGGAAACAAAACGATTGAATTAAAAAAGATTATTGATGAAGCATTAGAAAAATGCAAATCAGTGGAGCAGGTTTTGGTTGTTAAAAGAACCAATACGTCGATTAAGATGAAAGAAGGTAGAGATGTTTATCTACAACCTTTATTGGATGAAGCTTCAGACAATTGTGTTGCTGAAATTATGGATGCTGAAGATCCTTTATTTATTTTGTATACTTCGGGGTCTACAGGGAAACCTAAAGGAATGGTGCATACCACAGCTGGTTATATGGTATATAGTGCTTATACATTTAAAAACGTTTTTAACTACGAAGAAAATGATATTTTTTGGTGTACTGCAGATATCGGTTGGATAACAGGTCACTCTTATATTTTATACGGACCTTTATTGAATGGGGCTACAACGGTTATTTTTGAAGGAGTACCATCCTATCCGGATTTTAGTCGTTTTTGGGAAGTGATAGAAAAACATAAAGTAACACAGTTTTATACAGCTCCAACGGCAATTCGTGCTTTGGCAAAAGAAAAATTAGAGTATGTTTTAAAATTCCCTTTCAAATCATTGAAAGTAATAGGTTCTGTAGGTGAGCCAATCAATGAAGAAGCTTGGCACTGGTATAATGATCATGTAGGGGCTAAAAGATGTCCTGTAGTTGATACTTGGTGGCAAACAGAAACTGGTGGAATTATGATTTCACCAATTGCTTTTGTTACGCCTACAAAACCAACTTATGCTACTTTGCCTTTACCAGGTATTCAACCAGTATTGATGGATGATAAACGTAATGAAATTGAATCGAATCAAGTGGTAGGAAGTTTGTGTATTAAGTTTCCTTGGCCTGGAATTGCTAGAACGATTTGGGGTGATCACGAGCGCTATAAAGAAACTTATTTTTCACAATTCCCTGGTAAATATTTCTCTGGGGACGGAGCTTTACGCGATGAAGTTGGGTATTATAGAATTACAGGACGTGTAGACGATGTAGTTATTGTTTCAGGACATAACTTAGGAACGGCACCAATTGAAGATGCCATCAACGAACATCCAGCAGTTGCAGAAAGTGCCATTGTTGGTTTTCCTCATGATGTGAAAGGCAATGCTTTATATGGTTTTGTGATTTTGAAAGAAATGGGAGAGCTTAGAAATAAAGAAAATTTGTTTGTAGAAATCAACCAACATATTTCTGACCACATTGGGCCTATTGCTAAATTAGATAAATTACAATACGTTTCAGGATTACCAAAAACACGTTCTGGCAAAATCATGCGAAGAATTCTTAGGAAAATTGCTGAAGGTGATTATTCTAATTTTGGTGATACAACAACTTTGTTGAATCCTGAAATTGTAGAAGAAATAAAAGAAGGAAGGGTGGAGTAAGTACTCTTCCAAATCATGAGTTGTCCTAAAAAAGGTTGACTAGTTTAAAATTATAAATTTAGTTTAATGGGAACAGAGTTAATTCTGTTCCCATTTATTTTTTCATCGTTTTAGTTTTACTTTATATGGTATTGTGCCTGATTGAGAGTTGACATATTTAATAGGCTGATGCTCTCTAATTTGATTTCGATTTATTTGATTGCAATTTTATAGGTGTTAAAATTA
>JAHEBK010000201.1 GCA_024642295.1 Flavobacterium sp.
AGGAGGATTGCGCATCAAACACAAATTTCCAGAAGAAACATTAGCGGTTTTCGTAAAACCACCCAGTGTCGATGAATTGAAACGTAGATTAAAGGAACGTTCTACTGAAAGTGAGGATAAAATTAACATGCGCATTGCCAAAGCCCACGTAGAATTGGCTACAGCCCCACAATTTGATGTTGTAATCAAGAACTATGAATTAGAGGTAGCTTTGGAAGAAGCCTATAATTTAGTGAATAAGTTTGTTAATGAGTAACTAGTGAAAAGCAACTAGTGATTGGCTTTAAATATGGGTGAGATTAAATCATACAAGGATTTGTTAATTTGGCAAAAGGGAATTAAGAATGTTGTTTTAATTTATCAATTGGTAAAATCTTTTCCAAAAGAAGAATTATATGCATTGTCAAGTCAATTAAAAAGGGCGGCTGTTTCAGTACCTTCAAATATTGCTGAAGGATATGGAAGAAATTCAGAAAAGTCATTTAGTCATTTTTTAAACATTGCCAGAGGTTCTTTGTATGAAGTTGAAACGCAGTTAACCATTGCCAAAGAATTAGGCTTTATTTTAGATGAAAATCTTTATCAAGTCATCCTTACTCAAATAGACGAAGAAGCAAAGATGATTAATGCTTTTTCAAAAAAGTTGAATTCAAACGACTAATTGCTAATTACCATTTACTAATTACAAAGATTGTAGAATTAATTCAAATTTTGTTTTCATATATTTAAACTTATCCGTACTTTTCACATTAATAAAGGCATCCTATTGATTAACCATTCAACCAGTCACTAATTACTAATATCTAATTACTAAGACAAATGAAAATAGGATTATATTTTGGAACATTCAATCCCATCCATGTGGGACATTTGATTATTGCAAATCACATGGTAGAACACACGGATTTAGATCAAGTTTGGATGGTGGTCACGCCGCACAACCCTTTGAAGAAAAAATCAACTTTACTTGATGATTACCATCGTTTACACATGGTACATTTAGCAACCGAAAATTATCCAAAACTAAAACCTACAGATATTGAGTTCAAATTGCCGCAACCCAATTATACAATAAATACATTGGTATATCTAGAGGAAAAATATGCTAATTATGAATTTGCGTTAATCATGGGTGAGGATAATTTAAACTCTTTGCACAAGTGGAAGAATTACGAAATGATTTTGAAAAATTATTCCCTTTATGTGTATCCAAGATTAGAAACGAAAGATTTAGTAGCAGACGGGATAGCGAACGGTATTGATAATTTTGAATTTCAAAGTTATTCCAAAATCAATATGATTGATGCGCCAGTAGTTGAAATTTCTTCAACTTTTATCCGTGAAAATATTAAAGCTAAAAAAAACGTACAACCGTTATTGCCTACTAAAGTTTGGGAATATATCGATCACAATAACTTTTATAAGTAGTAATTTAAGCTAGTTCCTCTTGAATAATTTGGGTGATTTCTGCTAAGATTTCATCAAAATTATTGTTTTTTCTACACATCACATAGATGCTAGTTGAGGGCATTTTTTCACTATCCCATAAGAGTTGTAACTTCTTTTGTCTAATAAAAGATTTTACATTGCAATTCCAACTGATTCCAACACCTGTATTTTTCGAAATTGTTTCCAGCATTTCAAATTCGGATGGGATAATGTAATTGGCAATCAATGAGGGTCTTTTTTTATCAAAAACATAAAGCCAAAATAATTTGATATGCGGAATTTTGGCATCAAAACTGTACCATTTTTTTTCGTTCAGCCAGCTTTCTGAAGCCTCCCAGTCTTTGACTTTGAGGTGTTTTTGTAATTCAAAAGCATCTATAGTATTGGAACCGATTATAACGGGTTTTATTTCACCTGCTTTTTCTTGAAGGGTATCATAGGTGTCTAATTTTTGAGTGGAAATAGCAAAATCTATTTTTTTGGAATTAACCAATTCAAATAAAGAATCGTTTTCTTGGAAATGAAAATCGATAAAATCAAATTTGGAAACCAAAACACTGCCAATGCTACTAAACAAATGTTTCGAAATTCCCACCGATAGCAATCTATTGGCATTAAAAGCTTTGGCTCTAAATCCATTTTCTACATTTTCTAGTCGGTCTAGCGCTTCAATGATGAGGTTGTTGAGCAAGTTGGCATATTCAGTTGGTGCTACCCCTTTGGATTTACGATTAAAGAGTTTGTAGCCTACATGCGCTTCGAGCATACTGATTTGCTGGCTTACTGCGGGTTGGCTGATAAACAGTTCTTTAGCGGCTAAGGAGAAGTTCCTGTTCTTATAAACTGATTTGAAAGTACGGTACCATTCTAGATTCACCATGATATAAATATATTTATATCAAACATAATTTAAATTATTTTTACTGATACCATTTTAGCTATAAATTTGTATTAATAATTTAAGTTATGAAAAATATAAATCTACTCGTTTTAGTATTAATGATGGTCAGTTCTTTAAATGGAAATGCTCAAAAAACCAATAAAATCAAGATGAAAAAAGTATTATTTGTCGTTACAAGTCACAGTGAATTAGGAAATACAGGTGAGAAAACAGGTTTTTGGACCGAAGAATTTGCAGCTCCCTATTATGAGTTGCTAGACAAAGGTGTTCAAATTGATATTGCGACTCCAAAGGGTGGTCAGCCGCCTATTGACCCTAAAAGTGAAGATCCTTCTTTTGCAACAGTAGACACTAAGCGTTTTGATAATGACACCGAATTATTAGCAAAATTAAAAAATACTAAAAAATTAGCTGACGTATCAGCATCAGATTACGATGCCGTTTTTTATCCAGGCGGTCATGGTCCACTTTGGGATCTGGCAACAGATAAAGATTCTGCTGCATTGATTGCATCTTTTTATAGTGAGCAAAAACCAGTTGCTTTTGTATGTCACTCTCCGGCTGTTTTGAAAAATGTAAAAGTAAATGGAGAATATTTAGTACAAGGAAAAAAACTAACTGGTTTTTCAAATACAGAAGAAGCTGCTGTAGGGTTGACAAATGTTGTACCTTTTTTACTAGAAGATGCTTTGAAAGAAAATGGCGCAACTTATTCTAAAGGTGCTGATTGGGGGCCTTATGCTGTTGAAGACGGTTTATTAATTACAGGTCAAAACCCAGCTTCTTCTAAGTTAGTGGCTGAGAAGTTATTGCACCAATTAAATAACAAAAACTAAGATGTTAAATTTTCAATATTACAACCCTACCAATTATATTTTTGGGAAAGGACAAATCGAACAATTAGGGAAATTAGTTCCTCAAGGTGCTAAAATACTTTTAGCTTACGGCGGCGGAAGTATTTTTAAAAACGGAATTCACGAACAGGTAATTAACGCATTAAAGTCCCAAGACTTAGGGATTGAAATTATCGAGTTTGGAGGAATCGAACCCAATCCACATTATGAAACCTTGATGAAGGCTGTTACAATCATCAAAGAAGAAAATATTGATTTCATTCTAGCTGTAGGTGGTGGTTCAGTGATTGATGGTGTTAAGTTTATTTCAGGTGCTGTAAAGTTTGAAGGCGATGCTGCAGCTATTCTTAGAAAACGAATTTTACTTACGGACGCATCCAAAGTAATTCCTTTTGGAACCGTGTTGACTTTGCCTGCTACGGGGAGCGAAATGAATTCGGGAGCAGTAGTCACTATCGAGAGCACTCAAGAAAAACTAGCTTTTGGAGGCAGTGCATTGTTTCCAAAATTTTCTATCTGCGATCCTACGGTAATCCAATCATTGCCCAAAAGGCAATTACAAAATGGAGTAGTGGATGCTTATACGCATGTTCTAGAGCAATATTTAACCTTTCCACATGAAGCCTATTTACAAGATCGAATTTCGGAAGGTATTCTACAAACCTTAATCGAAGTTGGACCAAAAGTGGTTGATAATCCAGAGGACTATGCTCTGGCGTCTAATTTTATGTGGAGTTGTACGATGGCGTTAAATGGTTTGATTCAAAAAGGAGTGCCAAACGATTGGGCGACGCACATGATTGGTCATGAATTAACAGCCATGTATGGAATTGATCATGCTCGAACCTTGGCAATTATTGGTCCTAACTTATACAAAGTGATGTTTGAAACCAAAAAACAAAAACTCGCACAATATGGGAAACGCATTTTTAACTTAGAAGGTACCGAAGAAGAAGTGGCACAGGTAGCCATTGCAAAAACAGTGGCCTTTTTTCACACTATGGGAATGGAAACTAAACTTTCAGATTACACGAATGATTACAGTCATACAGCTGATTTTATTGCGAATCGTTTTGCCGAAAGAGGATGGAAAGGCTTAGGCGAAAGACAAAATGTTACCGTTGAAAAAGTAAAA
>JAHEBK010000202.1 GCA_024642295.1 Flavobacterium sp.
AAAATCTTCACGGTTTTCATTGAATAACGATTTCAATTTATCCGCCACTTTACGAGTGATGTAGTTGGAGATTTTTTTCACCGCTCCATCTGCTTGTAAGCTAGAACGAGATACGTTCAATGGAATGTCTGGAGAATCAATCACCCCTTTTAACATTGTCAAAAATTCAGGTACAATTCCTTCTACATTATCTGTAACGTATACTTGGTTTTGGTACAACTGGATTTTGTCTTTTTGGATTTGCATGTCCGTTCCTAAACGAGGGAAATACAAAATACCCGTTAAGTTGAATGGGTAATCTACATTCAAGTGAATGTTAAACAATGGCTCTTCGAACTGCATTGGATATACTTCACGGTAAAAACCTTTGTAATCTTCCTCTGTTAGTTCTGATGGTGCTTTGGTCCAAGCTGGATTAGGGTTGTTGATGATATTATCCACCTCAACCGTTTCTGCAGTGTAATCTTCAGGAGCATCTTCAGGTTTTGGAAGTGTTTCTGTTTTGGTTCCAAATTTAATTGGAATCGGCATGAACTTGTTGTATTTATTCAAAAGTTCACTGATTTTGAACTCTTCCAAAAATTCTAATGAATCTTCGGCGATGTGCAGGATGATTTCCGTTCCACGCGACGTTTTGTCTGCTGGTTCCAATGAAAATTCTGGGCTACCATCACAAATCCAATGTGCTGCTGGTTCGTCTTTGTATGATTTAGTGATAATTTCCACTTTGGAAGCCACCATAAAAGCAGAGTAAAAACCTAGACCAAAATGGCCTATGATTCCAGAATCTTTAGCAGAGTCTTTGTATTTTTCTAGGAATTCTTCGGCTCCAGAAAAAGCCAATTGGTTGATGTATTTTTCAACTTCATCCGCAGTCATACCAATCCCTTGGTCAATGATGTGAAGCTTCTTCCCTTCTTTATCGATTTTCACTTCAATTATTGGGTTGCCATATTCTACACCGGCTTCACCAATACTGATAAGATGTTTTAATTTTGAGGTTGCATCAGTCCCATTTGAAATTAATTCACGTAAAAAAATCTCGTGATCACTGTATAGGAACTTCTTGATAAGAGGGAAGATGTTTTCTACTGAAACATTAATTTTTCCTGTTGTCATATGTTAAAAATTTTTATTGGGTTTTACAATCGCTCTAACTCTTTCAAATAAAATACCAATTGTATCCCAAGTGACAAATTGGCGGTTGTGTGAATTTTGAAATAAAAAATTTAAAAATTGAAACTGTTTTAGACAATTAGGATTTATCTTTGTCGTAGTTTAACTATAAAACGATAGCTAATATGAAAAAAATTATTTTAATTGGTGCCATGTCATTAATGATGTTCGCGTGTAAAACAAGTTCAATTACCAATGCACAATTAGACCGAAAAGCAGAAGTTGCTATGAAAGGAAACTGGGTAATCAGTTCCGTAAACTATCCAGGTTCAGAATACATTAAGGTGAATTCGTTTCAATTGGCTGATTCAAAATGTTTTGTAGGAAGTGCATGGAAATTTGTTTCTAACAATAATAAAGGAACAATGGATTTAACAAGTGCCAACTGTTCTGCTTTCAGTTCGCCAATCACTTGGTTTGTAAACAAAGAAGGCCAATTTGTTTTGAAAGTATTAAATGCAGGTGAAAAAGCCAAAAAAGTAAGAGATGGCTATGTATTATACATCGCTAATATTACCGATTCGTCTTTTCAATTGATTGATAAAATCAATGTTGGAAACAAGCCTACGGATGTAGTATATCAATTTCAAAGAACAAACTAACTAATCAAAAAAATATAGATATGAAAAAAATTTCTGTAATTACTTTGGCATTGTTAATGTCAATTGGATCGCTTTTCACAAGTTGTGAATCTGTAAAAAACACAAACAAAACGCAACGTGGAGCTGGAATAGGTGCTGTTGCTGGTGGTATTTTAGGTGCTGTTCTAGCAAATAATATTGGTAAAGGAGGTAATGGAGCAACTGGTGCTGTACTAGGAGCTGCTTTAGGTGGTGTTTTAGGTGGTGTCATTGGTAACAAAATGGACAAGCAAGCTCGTCAAATTGACCAAGCATTACCTGGAGCCGAAGTAGAAAGAGTTGGTGAAGGAATTAAATTAGTATTGAATGAAAATGCAGTACGTTTTGATACCAACAAATCTACATTGACTGCTGCTGCTAAAGCAAACTTAGATAAATTAATCCCAGTTTTTAAAGATTATCCAGATACTGATATCACTATTTTTGGTTATACTGACAGTACTGGTTCAGCGGAATACAACTTAAAACTTTCGGGTGAAAGAGCAACTTCTGTAAAAAACTATTTAGTTGGAAAAGGGATAGCGGCTGCACGATTTAATGTAACCGGTTTAGGAATTGCTGATCCAATTGCTGATAATGAAACCGTTGAAGGAAGAAGTAAAAACCGTCGTGTAGAATTTGCAATTACTGCCAATGAAAAAATGGTACAAGACGCACAAAAAGAAGGAGGAAACTAAAAATATAGTTTATCAAATACAAAAAAAGGGTTTTCAGCACAACTGAAAACCCTTTTTTGTTTGTCATAAGTTTATCTACGATCTATAAAACGATACAATAAACCAACGCTTAAATTGAATATATAACCAATTTGAGGAACGGCTAAATCTTGATAGGTTGGACTTCCGTCAAAATTATAATTTTGATTGGTATTCATTATTAACGAAGCGTCAACAGTTAGATCCAATCCACCAATAATTTTATATTTTGGAGTAATACCCATCATGAAATTAATATTGGTATCTGAGGTATTTGCTGATGATGGTTTTAAAGAAGACATCCCCATTCCTGCATGTGCTAGAACAAAAAAACTATCATAATAACTTTTGTCAAAAATAACATTTGAAAGATTGGCTACTAATTGTACATCGGCTCTTTTAGAATTTGAGAATCCATTCGTATTACTAAAATTATCTTTGGCATAATCTATTTTCACACCTATCAATCCATTGTACATATAACCAACACCAAAACCAGTATGTGAAAAATTATACATTTTAGGATTAATTGCCCCATTGAGTCCCAGATTTGTTTCTACAAAAAATTGGGAATAACCTGATTCCGAATAGCTGATAAAGAGCAATAAAAATAAGATGAATTGATATTTAAAACTTTTCGTTTTCATAAGACTTGTTTTTTATTTTTGGTATAATCCTGCAAAAGTAATTTTTTAAAGCTAGTTAAACGAATCCTAACTCGGTTTATTAATGAAACTAACTATCTTTGTATTCTCAAAAAAAGATTCTTTATAAATGCTTCAAGTCCAAAATATAACCTTCGCTTACGCTGAGAAACCTATTTTAAAAAATATTCATTTTAACATCCAAAAAGGTCAAAACATAGCCATTATTGGCGAAAGTGGCTGTGGTAAAAGTACGTTGCTAAAACTAATCTATGGTTTACATGACTTGGATGAAGGCACAATTTTTTGGAATAAACATGAAATATTGGGACCCAAATTTCACCTGGTCCCAGGAATGCCATTTATAAAATACCTGTCTCAAGATTTTGACTTAATGCCTTATATTACTGTGGCAGAAAATGTTGGTAAATACCTATCGAACATTCACAAAGACCTTAAAAATGATAGGGTTCAAGAATTATTAGAAATTGTCGAAATGACGGATTATGCCAATGTAAAAGCGAAATATTTAAGTGGAGGTCAGCAACAACGCGTCGCATTAGCAAGAGCTTTGGCCTTAGAGCCAGAAATATTATTACTTGACGAGCCTTTTAGTCACATTGATAATTTTAGGAAAAATGCACTTCGACGTAATCTTTTTGCTTATTTAAAAGCAAAAGGTACAACCTGTATTGTCGCTACCCATGACAGCACCGATGCACTTTCGTTTGCAGATGAAACCATTGTGTTATTCAATGGTCAAATCATCGATATGGCCGATTCACAAAGTCTGTATGAAAATCCTATTAATAAATATGTCGCTTCCCTTTTTGGAGAAGTTAATGAATTACAATTGTCTGATATCGTAGAAGTTGACGGAGTTGATGAGCAAGTATTATTGTATCCGCACCAACTTAAAGTAGTTGAAAACGGCTTGATGGAAGTAGTCGTAAAGCAATCTTACTTCAAAGGAAGTTACTATCTGATAAAAGCTGTTTATAATAGAAAAGTTATTTTTTTCGAACATGAAACTTCTTTGCCAATAAATGAATCTGTTCGGTTGATGATTGCTTAGTTTTAAACTAAATACTTAAACACAAAGTAGGTAATTTTTTTAAACACTAAGTTCACAAAGAAGGCACGAAGAACACAAAGATTTTTCTAGGCTTCACTAATTTCT
>JAHEBK010000203.1 GCA_024642295.1 Flavobacterium sp.
TTTTCTTTGTTGGCGAATATTGGGGATACCAAATCACTAATCATTCATCCATCAAGCACTACCCACCAACAATTGTCAGAAGAGCAACAGTTAAGTTCAGGTGTTTCTAAAGATTTGATTCGTCTTTCGGTAGGTTTAGAAAATATAGAAGACTTGAAAGCCGACTTGAAAGCGGTTTTTGATACTTTATAATAATCATTCCGTAAACTAGCCATAACATTCAATCTGGATCTCGGTAGTATCTTTGAATTGTCAAATCATGGGGGTGGAATAGAAAAGTTTTAAAAGGAACTTGAGGAAAAAGCTCTTAATTGATTTGTTTTTTTAAAGAATCAGATTTGAATTTTTTGTTAAAAATCATAATTAACTGTTAATTAGAATGTTTAGCTAAAAATTTATTAAATATATAGCGAACAATAAAGATTATTTTATATCTTTGTGGCTCAAAATAAGAGGAAAATGAATTTTATTATTTGTAAAAAAACTATGGTACAATCTAAAGAAATCGGCAGGAGTGCGATAGCTTAATTTTTTTATTCAAATAAGACTAAAATATAGCAAAAGCCTCCTAAGAAATTAGGAGGCTTTTTTGATAAATAGAAACAAAATTCAAATAAATATAAAATGAATAATAATACCACAAATAAGATGAAGCTAGTATCGATTACAGTGTTTTGTGCACAGGTATTCGTCTGTTGATATCCAAAAGTATGTTTATATAGCATAAACCCTTTTGGAAACTTATCCAAAAGGGTTTTTTTATAATACAAAGTCAAACAAAAAAGGAAGCAAATAAATCAAGTCAAACAAATTAAATTTTAAAATTATGAACACAAGAAGAATTATCACAGGAGCAATCAATTTATTAAGAGGCAGGCGAGGGGACCGTCCAGGAACAAGTACCAATGTAGAGTTGACAAACGCTAGAGTTGGTGGAGTAGCAAATGCTAAATTGAGCAAACAAAAAAATGTGATCAACACATTATTATTAATGTACTCTAAGGAAAATGAAACACTATTTATATAAGAAGTATTTTGTAAAATCTAGATTGAGGCGCAAGTAATTATTAGATGTTTTTCTGATTTATTACTTGCGTTTTTCTTTGCCCTTAACTTGGGTGTTAAATCAAGGTCGCTAAAATTTGTTTGTTTAAAAAAATAGTGGTTACTTTGCGGCTTAAATGTTCATAAACGTATTGAAATGTTATAAAGAAAGGACGAGGGATTAGACCCGATGAAGCCTTAGCAACCCTTCGATTCATCGAAGAAGGTGCTGCATTCTACCTTGAGCTGAATTTATTTCAGTTCCTCGGAAAGATAACAAAGCAAAATCTACAAGTTTATGCCACTCCTTCTTTAAAATATTTCAATTAAAATCATCAATAACACGATTTGAAGTTGGAAAATAAACCATTAAATCTTACTATATCTAACTTTGTTACCGATAACGGTGCCAAATACCCATCGCTGAATCTTTCCTATCAGATTTTTGGTGCGCCTTTGCATACCGCTCCCGTTATTTTAATCAATCATGCTTTGACTGGAAATTCACAAGTCATTGGTGAAACAGGATGGTGGAACGATATTGTAGGAGTTGAGAAAACAATCGATACTCGAAAATATACCATTGTTTCTTTCAATGTACCAGGAAACGGTTTCAATTCTGAAACGATAGAAAATTACCGTGACTTTGTAGCGCGTGATATTGCTACCATTTTTATCAAAGGATTAGAACATTTGAAAATTAACTCTTTGTTTGCGTTAATTGGTGGTTCTGTTGGTGGAGGAATTGCATGGGAAATGTTGGCGTTAGAGCCACAACTTACCGAAAATTTTATCGCTATTGCAACAGATTGGAAATCTACGGATTGGTTGATTGCGAATTGTTATTTGCAAGAACAAATACTCAATAATTCTAAAAAACCTATTGAAGACGCTCGGATTCATGCCATGTTGTGTTACCGTACGCCAGAGTCGTTCAAGGAAAAATTCAATAGACATACGACTGAACAGCTTGAAACGTTCAAGGTTGAAAGTTGGTTGAATTACCACGGTGAGAAATTAGAAAAAAGATTTCAGTTGGCAGCTTACAAAACGATGAACCAATTGTTGAAAACCATCGATATTACTCGCAATCGTGAGTCATTGGAGGCGGTTATTTCAAAAGTGTCGGCTAATATATATATTGTGGGTATCAATTCGGATTTGTTTTTTACAGCAAAAGAGAATCGAGACACTTTCAACGAGATTAAAAAATTTAAAAATAATGTATTCTATAGCGAAATTGATTCCCAACACGGGCACGATGCTTTCTTGATGGAATACGAACAATTAGACAATTTATTAGAAGTTGTTTTCAAAAATAAAAAACAGATGAAAATAGTAAAATTTGGCGGTAAATCTTTGGCAAACGGTGAAGGAATCAACAAGGTTTTGGATATTGTTGAGTCTAAAGTACAGCAAGAAGAAAAAATTGCAATTGTAGTTTCAGCAAGAGGAAATGCAACCGATGAGTTGGATGATATTCTTACTATTGCTGCCAAAAACGGAAATTACAAGCCGTTACTAGAAAGTTTTAAAGAATATCAAAAAGACGGTTTTGATGAAGTTGATTTCTCTCAAGAATTTGACAAGCTAGACAAACTATTTGAAGGAGTGAGTTTGATTGGTGATTTTAGTGCGAAGATTCAAGACCAAATTTTAGCGCAAGGCGAACTGCTTTCGGCTAAATTATTGGTTTTTTTATTGAACCAAAAAGGCATCCCTGCAAAATTGGCTGACACCAGAGAATTGATTATTACCGATTCTAATTTTGGTGATGCGCAACCTTTGGACGCTGTTTCTAAGAAAAATGTCATCCAAATTTTCAAAGAAAACAAAGATTCGGTGTTGGTAATTACAGGTTTTATAGGTTCAAATGCCAAACATGAAACGACTACCTTAGGAAGAAATGGTAGTAATTATACCGCTTCTTTGATAGCAAATTACATCAATGCCGAAGAATTACAAAATTTCACACACGTTGACGGAATATACACTGCCAATCCTGATTTGGTTTTAGATGCCAAAAAAATTGAGCATTTGTCATACAATGAAGCCAATGAGATGGCAAATTTTGGAGCCAATATTTTACATGCCAAAACGATAATTCCATTATTAGAGAAAAATATTCCTTTGCGAATTTTGAATACTTTCAATAATGAAAATGAAGGAACGCTAATAACGTCTAAATCTAATAAAGAAGGAATCAAAACGCTTTCGGTATTAGAAAATGTAGCATTGGTAAACCTAGAAGGACGCGGACTACTAGGGAAAACAGGTGTTGATGCCCGTATTTTTAGAGTGATGGGTGACAATGATATCAGTGTGAGTATCATTTCGCAAGGTTCATCTGAAAGAGGAATTGGTTTGGTTGTGAATTCTAGCGAAGCAACTAAGGCGATGATTGAATTGGAAAAAGAATTTGAAAATGATTTTTATTCTAAGGATGTCAATAAAATTTCAGTTACTGATGATGTTTCGGTGATTTCGATTATTGGTCAAGATTTGAGTACGTTTCACAAGCCTTACACTGCTTTAATTCGCAACAACATTGTTCCTATTTTATTCAATAATACGGTTACAGGGAAAAACGTGAGTTTGGTAGTTCAAAAATCACAACTAAAAAAAGCATTGAATGTTATCCACGGAGAGATTTTTGGTGTAGCCAAAAAAATCAATATCGCTATTTTCGGTCATGGATTGGTGGGAGGAACGTTGATTAATCAAATCCTTGAATCTGCTGATGCGATTGAAAAAAGAAAGGGAGTTCGATTGAATATTTTTGCGATTGCCAATTCTAAAAGTGTTTTGTTAAACAACAATGGTATTTCACCAAACTGGAAAAACGAAATTCAAAATAGTGGTGCTATTTATGCTATTGAAGATATCATCGGGTATGCAAAAGAGCATAATTTGGCTAATTTAATTGCGGTGGACAACACGGCAAGCGCCACTTTTGTTGAGAATTATATTTCATTGGCAGAAAATGGTTTTGATTTGATTTCGT
This sequence comes from Flavobacterium sp., assembly GCA_024642295.1. Classification (GTDB taxonomy): domain Bacteria; phylum Bacteroidota; class Bacteroidia; order Flavobacteriales; family Flavobacteriaceae; genus Flavobacterium. The sequence goes on from JAHEBK010000203.1 coordinate 4,049, forward strand.
CCAATAAAGTAGCCAATACTTTGAGTTATGACTTTTACAAAGAATTGCGTCACACTTTGGAAACACATCAAAAGAATTATTTGTATGAAACCAATGTGGGTGCAGGATTGCCATTAATTGATACGATTAAATTATTGCATCTTTCAGGTGAAAATATCACCAAAATCAAAGGGGTTTTCTCTGGAACATTGAGTTATTTGTTTAATCATTTTTCTGCCAAAGACGTTCCTTTTAGTGACATTTTGAAAGAAGCGATTGATAACGGATACACAGAACCAGATCCAA
>JAHEBK010000204.1 GCA_024642295.1 Flavobacterium sp.
AGAAGGTGACCGATTGATTTTTAAAATATTGAATTCTGGTGATTATTTGGCGAAAGCCAATGAATCGCATTTGGAATCAAAAGACAGTACAAAATTAACGGGAAGTATTTCAGAGAAAGCCTTACGCTATGACCTAACAGTTCCTTTTGCGCGTTATGTAGTGCAACACCAAAACGAAATCGAATTTCCATTCAAAAGATATCAAATTCAACCCGTTTGGCGTGCAGATCGTCCACAAAAAGGGCGTTTTAGAGAATTTTTTCAATGTGATGCTGATGTGGTAGGTTCGAAGTCTTTATGGCAAGAAGTAGAATTAGTGCAATTATACGATGCTGTTTTTACTGATTTAGGATTAGCAGGTGCAACGGTGAAAATTAACAATCGTAAAATTTTATCTGGAATTGCAGAGGTAATTGGCGCTTCGGATAAATTGATTGATTTTACCGTGGCATTGGATAAACTTGATAAAATAGGCGAGGACGGTGTCAAAAAAGAAATGATTGAGAAAGGAATTTCAGAAGAAGCCATCATAAAGGTACAACCGTTATTCAATTTCACTGGAACCATTTCTGAAAAAATAAAAAAATTATCGTTGCTTTTAGCTGATTCTCAAGAAGGAATGAAAGGAGTAGAGGAGTTGCGTTTTATCTGTGATAATGTGTCGCAATTAGGGTTGTCAACGGCAATCTTAGACTTGGATGTAACTTTGGCTCGCGGATTGAATTATTATACAGGGGCTATTTTTGAAGTTGCCGCACCTAAAGGTGTTGCGATGGGGTCTATTGGTGGCGGTGGTCGTTACGATGATTTGACTGGAATCTTCGGATTAAAAAACATGAGTGGTGTCGGGATTTCTTTTGGACTAGACCGTATTTATTTGGTGGTAGAAGAATTGAATTTATTTCCACAAACGGTTACAGTTACTACAAAAGCATTGTTTATTAACTATGGTGAAAAAGAAGCTTTTTATGCTTTGAACGCAATCAAGCAATTGAGAGCTTCAGGAATTAAAGTAGAATTATATCCTGATAATGTCAAAGTGGGTAAGCAATTTCAGCATGCCGATAAACGAGCAATTCCTTATGCTGTTATTGTAGGTGAGGAAGAAATGAAAGCAGGTCAGTTTGCGCTTAAAAATCTAACAACAGGAGAGCAAGTTTTAGTTGATTTAGAAGGGGTGAAAAAGGTGTTAGAATAAATCAAACCAGTATTTAATAAGCATAAAAAAAGCTTTGTTTAGATAAACAAAGCTTTTTTTGATATAAGGTATGGTGAATTAATAATATAGGGGAACTAACCTTAAATTCTTTTTCAAAAAGAATAGATAACAAACATAAATAAAACAATTGATATAATTCATAAAAAAATATTAAAATTTAAATTAATAATGAAAAAATAACAGTCGAAATTGTCTTAATCAAAAATCATAGTGACAATTTGACATTTGAATAGTTTTGGCAGTACTTTTGCTCTCCAAAGGAAAGTGTAAAATATGTTTAAAAATATTTTTAAAAATAAAGGTAATATGACTACTGAAAATACAGAAATCGATCAGAAAATTGATGATGCGACATTGGAAAACAATGCAAATGATGTGCAAGCTCCTGCAGAAGAGTTAAGTGTTGAAGAGCAATTAACGCAAGACTTGGCAAATGAAAAAGATAAATTTTTGAGATTATTTGCTGAATTTGAAAATTACAAAAGAAGAACCACTAAAGAACGTATTGAATTGTTTAAGACAGCAAATCAAGATGTCTTATTGTCACTATTGCCTGTTTTAGATGATTTTGATAGAGCAATTATTGAAATTGCAAAATCTGAGGATGAAGCTGTAACTAAAGGGGTTGAGTTAATTCATGAAAAATTAAAAAACACTTTAAGTTCAAAAGGCTTAGAGCTTGTTGAGGTACAGGCAGGAGATGCATTTAATGCGGATTTTGCGGAAGCAATTACACAAATCCCAGCTCCATCGGATGATTTGAAAGGTAAGATTGTGGACGTACTTGAAAAAGGATACAAATTGGGAGATAAGATTATTCGTTTCCCTAAAGTTGTTATTGGGCAATAATTTAGCGTTTTTACGCACTGCTGAAATTTTCAACAAAAAAAAGTACAATGAAAAAAGATTTTTACGAGATATTAGGCATTTCTAAAGGCGCAGATGCTGCAGCAATTAAGAAAGCTTACAGAAAGAAGGCAATTGAGTTTCATCCTGACAAGAATCCTGGAGACAAAACGGCAGAAGAAAAGTTTAAGGAAGCTGCCGAAGCTTATGAGATTTTAAGTGATCCTGCCAAAAAACAAAAATATGATCAATACGGTCACCAAGCCTTTGATGGTTCAGGTGGTTTTGGTGGAGGTCATGGTGGTATGAACATGGATGATATCTTCAGTCAATTTGGAGATATTTTCGGTGGTGGTTTCGGCGGATTTGGTGGCGGAGGCGGAGGTCCTCGCAGAGCCAAAGGAAGTAACCTTCGTATCAAAGTAAAACTGACATTAGAAGAAATTGCTAATGGAGTAGAGAAAAAAGTAAAAGTGAAACGTAAAGTTCAAGCGCCAGGAGTAAGTTATAAAACTTGTTCTACGTGTAATGGTCAAGGACAAGTAATGCGTGTAACGAATACTATTTTAGGACGTATGCAATCAGCAACCACTTGTCCTGCTTGTGGTGGTTCAGGTCAAATTTTAGATAAAAAACCTTCTGAAGCAGATTCACAAGGTATGATACTGGAAGACGAAACGGTTTCTATTAAAATCCCTGCTGGTGTAGTTGATGGTATGCAATTGAAAGTTTCTGGAAAAGGAAATGATGCGCCAGGAAACAGCGTACCAGGTGATTTGATTGTTGCTATCGAGGAGCTAGAACACGAATATTTAAAACGTGAAGGTGAAAATTTACATTATGATTTATATGTAAGTTTTCCTGAAGCAGTTTTAGGAGTTTCTAAAGATATCGAAGCTGTAAACGGTAAAGTGAGAATCAAATTAGAAGAAGGAATCCAATCGGGAAAAATTCTTCGTTTGAAAGGAAAAGGAATTCCAAGCATCAACGGTTATGGAAACGGAGATTTACTAGTACACGTAAATGTTTGGACCCCAAAAACATTGAACAAAGAGCAAAAACAATTTTTTGAAAAACATTTGGATGACGAAAACTTCAATCCAAATCCTGAGAAATCAGATAAATCGTTTTTCGAAAAAGTAAAAGATATGTTCTCTTAGTTTTTTTAGTTATGAGTTATTTGATAAAGGTCATGAGGTCTTTAGCGAATCAAAATATATTTCAATTCAATACAAGACCCATTCTAGCTTTTTTAGTATGGGTTTTTTTATGGAAAAATTCCACATCCGCACAGCTATGATATCCTATCCTAAGCAAAGCGCCTGACTTATAAAGCAGAGCCTATGTGTCTATGTGTTTTGAAGAATAACGTGATCTGAAAGTCGGTTTTTAGTATTAAAAATCACAAGTTCTTTTCTTTGAATTACGTTTCTAAAATTATCTATCTGTTTAGGCAGTTTTCGGCTCTAATTATTTACTTTTACATAAATTCAAAATGCAGAATGAGTAATTTACTTGAAGTCAATAAAGTCGTAAAGCAATACGGTGATTATGTAGCACTTAACGAGGTTTCATTGTCCGTTCCCAAAGGGAGTATTTACGGTCTTTTAGGTCCAAATGGAGCAGGAAAAACGTCCCTAATCCGAATCATCAATCAAATCACCTTACCAGATAGCGGTCAAATCATCTTAGACGGCGAAAAATTACAACCCAAACACGTGCAACACATTGGTTATTTGCCCGAAGAACGAGGTTTGTACCAAAGTATGAAAGTAGGGGAGCAATGTTTGTATTTGGCACAAATGAAAGGACTGACCAAAGCAGAGGCCAAAAAGCAATTGGATTATTGGTTTGACCGTTTAGAAATTCAAGGATGGTGGAATAAGAAAATTCAAGAATTGTCTAAAGGAATGGCCCAAAAAATCCAGTTCGTGGTTTGTGTGTTGCACCAACCTAAATTGCTGATTTTTGACGAACCTTTTTCGGGTTTCGACCCTGTAAATGCGAATGTTATCAAAGACGAAATCTTAGCACTCAAAGAAGAAGGCGCAACGATTATTTTCTCTACACACCGTATGGAAAGCGTCGAGGAATTGTGTGATGATATTGCGTTAATTCATAAATCTAATAAATTGATTGAAGGGAAATTGATTGATGTCAAACGCCAATTCAAAACCAATAGTTACGAAGTAGGAATCCTGTCAGATGATGTTGAAGGATTGATGTATGCTATCACTCAAAAATTTACGGTAGGTCCTGCTAAT
>JAHEBK010000007.1 GCA_024642295.1 Flavobacterium sp.
ATTCTCATGGATTAATTCTTCAATTGTGTCCTGTCCATTTCCAGTGACAACCAAGAATTCTTTAGAGACAATTCCCGTAATCCTGCCGTGTTTTTGATTAGGATAACGCACATAGAAAATGCCAACTTCATTTTCATACGGAATCAAATCTTGTATTAAGAAATCAAAGTTGGCTTTTTGGGCATATTGATTTAAATCGGCTATCGAATTGATTTTTTTAACTGCGGAACCTCTTAACCCAATATCAGGTTTAGCAATAAATGGAAATTCAATTTGGGCTTCTTCCACTATTTTTTTGATTTCGTTAAGTGAACTACCTTCTTTAATCAGTTCCGTTTTTGGATAAAATTGTTGCGGAATTAAATTATAAATAGCTTTTTTAGATTCCATCATAAAACCACCATTTTTAATGGACGGATTTGAAGCACTGAAAAAAAAGATGGATTTTGATTTTATGGCATAAAAAAACCACAAAAAATAAATAGGAACATAAACCAATTGATAGGGCCAATATTCCCAATTCATTAGTTTATGAAAGAACAATTGAATTTGTTTCGAAGTTGTCAAAGGATACTATTTTAAATGATTACAAACGAAGTAGCAAATTCTTTCTCGTTTATTAAGTCATAATGTTTAATTGCTACTTTATTTTGTTGCACAATTGACTGTGTAATACTCAAAGTTTTCATCACATTATTGCGATTGATTACTAACCCATTTTCAGGATTATCTTCCTCAGTATACCGATGAAATTGATACATCTCAGCTTCTGTTACTAATTGTTTTTCATCTAAGAAAGAATGAAAAAGCGCCGCTCTTTTAGTTCTTATTTCTTTTGGATACAGAGTCGCCGATGCCCAAATGTGTTTTTGATTCACATCCAAAGATAGTGTTTGTTTAATCACACCATCCCAACGTAGTTGGTACAAATCGCCTTCTTGATACAACACCAAAGTAAATGGCTCTATGTTTTCCAAATCAATAGTAGCCCAACATTCTTTTGGCGAAGTACTACCAATAATATCCAAAACAATCAACCCTCGACTCTTTCTGTAGGATGGTTGTACTTGATGTTTTTCGTCAGCACCATTCAATAAAACGATGACGGTTCCCTTATCATCCACCACATACCAAGTCCCTCCTGCTTTACGATCTTTGGGATAAATAACATTTTTATTATTGACTTTGTAATTTTTAGGATGAATGGCATTCAATCGTATCACACTTTCGTCACGATTGGATGTAATAATTACTTTCTCAGCCGTTTTTACAAAACTTACTGTGCACATTGTTGTCTGTATTCAATTGTTGAACGAGCTACTCCAAAATCTTCGTTTAATATAACTCTACCATTATGTATCACCGCAACCTTTATCAAAGCTTGATGATGAATACAATGTTCCAAGTTGTATAGCAACTCTCTAAAATAATTTGTCTCTATTCGCAATTCCTCACCATCAACAATTTGCTGCAATTGCATTTTTTTATTTTCTCTATCCAACGAATTTTGAATCACTGAAATCTGATGAAGCGCAAATACTGTGTCGGTTTGAATCTGATGATTTCTTTCTCTTTTATCATAATTTACAATTCCAGAATCGTAATTCACAATCAAGCATTGAAACATTTCAATAACGTGCCTTGTGTGTTCTCCAATAGTTGAATTACTTAGAGAAACGCATGGACTTGAATATTCTGAATTAGCTAATTGATGTAACAAGTCCTTCAATTCATTTAAACTATTGTTTATAGTAGGTAATAGCATAGTTATAGTAAATTTAGTATTCTATTTTTATTTTGATAAACCAGTGAAGCACAACAAAAAAAAGTAATCAGGGATAGACCAAAAAGCAAACCTCCGTCATTTAGCACATTAATTCCTATCAAAAACAGATGAGCAAAAATGGCCTCTATCATCACAACACAACCCAATAATGCTCCCAAATACGTCGTCTTAGGACAAAGAATTAGAAATGAAGCAATTAGCTCCACAATTCCAGAACCCCATCTTCCATAAGGCTCTATCCCTAAAGTAGAAAATATATAAATACTCTCAGGAGCAGCAGTAAACTTGAAATACAATGTTTGCAATAAGATAGCTGCAGCTACTATTCTTAATATCCAAGAAATAAAATTAAATCTCATAAATATATTGTTTTTTACTCAATAATTTTCTTCCAATTTTCATTGGCTTTCGATTTTAAACCGGCTTCATCCTTATTCCAATCTTTTAATGTATTGTTTAAATAAGCATTATAAAACAAATACAATTTTCCATTTTGAACTTTAAATGTCTTTGGATTAATTGCTATTTTTTCTGCAGAACTTCCTATCGCATAAGCACACCAACCACCGTATTGCGGTTCATACTTGGAAGGATGTTTCAAAAAAAGTTCTTTATTCCCTTTTGATGAAAAACGATACACAACTCCTTCATAAGTTGCCGTTATTTCTTTTTCTCCTTTTAGCGCTTTCGCTTGTTCAAAATAAGCAACAGGGTCATACCCTTGAATCGCCAAACCATTTTCTAAATTAAACTCCGCCACTCTTTTGGCAGTTTTTTGGGCAAATCCAATTATTGACGACAAACACAAAATAAAAACAAACACACTTTTTTTCATGATACTATATCTTTTAAAATTGGATTACATATTGAATACTCGCTACAAAACTTCTGGTCAACCCATTTTATCTAATGGTTCGAACCACAAATGAAGTTGCTAACAAATCCCAATATATATTAGACTCCTAATTTTATTAAACTGACAACTTTCTCATTAATAATTAATTCACCAGTGTTCTTAATACTTTCTCTTTTACTACAATAGTTTGATAACTAACGTAATCTATATAAAAATTAAAAATGCACTTGGTTTAAAAACTATTATTGCAATTGAATCCACAACAAAAAATCCATCTTCATAAAAACAAAGATGGATTTTATATAAATTTTATGAAGCTGCCTATTATGAAATCAAACTTCTGGATATTACAATTTTTTGAATTTCAGAAGTTCCTTCGTATATCTGTGTGATTTTGGCATCACGCATCATTCGTTCCACATGATATTCGGACACATACCCATTTCCTCCATGTATTTGAACCGCTTCAATCGTAGTATCCATAGCTGTTTGCGAAGCAAATAATTTGGCCATTGCTCCTGATTGTGTAATATCTTGCCCCGCATCTTTCTCGACTGCGGCTTTATAACACAGCATTTTAGCAGCCATGATTTGGGTTGCCATATCGGCCAATTTAAAAGCAATAGCTTGGTGTTTGAAAATTTCTTTTCCAAAAGTTTTTCGCTCCTGCGAATATTTTAATGCTAGTTCATAAGCACCCGTTGCAATTCCTAATGCTTGGGCCGCAATCCCTATTCGTCCTCCATTTAATATTTCCATAGCAAAATGAAACCCAAATCCATCCTCTCCAATTCTATTTTCTTTTGGCACTTTGACATCATTAAAGGACAGTGAATGTGTATCCGAACCCCGAATTCCCATTTTCTTTTCTTTGGGACCAATATCAAAACCTTTCCAACCCTTTTCAACAATAAAAGCATTAATCCCTTTATGCCCTTTTTCAACATCCGTTTGTGCCATTACCAAATAAGTCGAAGCCGAAGAACCATTTGTTATCCAATTTTTGGTTCCATTCAACAAATAATAATCGCCTTTATCAATGGCAGTTGTTTTTTGCGAAGTTGCATCCGAACCCGCTTCAGGTTCTGACAAACAAAAGGCTCCTAACACTTCCCCTTTAGCCAAAGGAACAAGATATTTTTGCTTTTGTTCTTCATTACAATATTTTTCCATTCCAGCGCAAACCAACGAATTATTAACAGACATAATTACCGCTGCCGAAGCATCTACTTTTGCTAATTCGACCAAAGCCAAGACATAAGCCAAATTATCCAAACCTGCACCGCCATATTTTGGATCTACTACCATTCCTAGAAATCCGAGTTCAGCTAATTTCTTTACTTGTTCGGTGGGGAATTTAGAATGTTCATCTCTTTCAATTACTCCAGGCAACAATTCGGTTTGAGCAAAATCTCTAGCGGCTTGTTGAATCATTAAATGCTCTTCTGATAAATTAAAATCCATATTCTTTTTGATTATTTTACACAAAACGACACTTTCAAAATAAAATTAAATAAACTGAAATACAATTCTTAATTTTACCTGTTAGAAAATTAGCCTATTATTTTGAATCTATCTAATTCTAGAACAAGATATTTTAAGCATTGTTAAAAATTTCCTCTATGAAAAAAGAACACTATCATGTTATTGGTGTGATGTCTGGAACTTCTCTCGATGGAGTAGATTTAGCCCAAATACAATTTACAATTAAAAACGACCAGTGGAATTTTAAAATTATTCGTTGTGAAACCATCCCTTATAATTACTCATGGCTTTCCATTTTAAAAAATGCCGTTACTTTTTCGAAAGATGCACTTCAAGAATTAAACCATGATTACACCCTTCTTTTATCATCAATTATTAATGAATTCATCAATAAATATCAAATAAAAGACCTAGATGCTGTTTGTTCACACGGACATACCATATTGCACCAACCTCAAATAGGCTACACTTTGCAAATTGGAAATTTACCCGAAATTGCAAAACTCATACAGCAAACGGTTGTTTGTGATTTTAGAGTTCAAGATGTAGAACTTGGAGGTCAGGGCGCTCCATTGGTTCCCATTGGTGACCAAATTCTGTTTTCAGAATACAATTATTGCCTGAATTTAGGTGGATTTTCGAATGTTTCATTTGAAGAAAACGGAAACCGAATTGCCTTTGATATTTCTCCTGTCAATACTATTTTGAATTATTACGCCAATCAAATGGGGATGGATTATGACAACAAAGGCGAAGTTTCAAGCACTGGAAAAACCAATACGGAATTACTCCATGAGCTAAATGGTCTAGATTTCTACCAACAAAAACACCCTAAATCACTCGGTTTTGAATTTGTAAAAGAAATTGTTTTACCAATAATCGAAAGTTACAAGATCGACATCAAAGACAAATTGGCTACTTTCACAGAACATATTGCAGTACAAATCGCTTTGGCTTTGCCAAATAAAAATAGTTCTCTTTTTATTACAGGCGGTGGGGCTTATAATGATTATTTGATTGAACGAATTAAATGCTATTTACCCGATATGAAAATCATCATTCCTGAAGCGACCATTTTAGAATACAAAGAAGCCTTGATTTTTGCACTTTTAGGGGTTTTAAAATTAAGAGATGAAGTAAATGTTTTAGGCTCCGTTACGGGTGCCAAAAGAAATCACAGCTCGGGTTTTGTTTATTTGAAATAAACATTTAATTCCTTAATACTTATAATTTTTATAATATCTTAGCGTTTCAATAAAAAAGAAAATCTACTATGAGTTTATTGTTACAAGCAGATACTTTATCTGTTGCAAATGAAAATTTAGCCGAAGCGGTTCCAGTTGAAAAAACTTTATCAATAATTGAATTAATAACTAGTGGCGGACTAGCAGGACAAATCATTATGACTGCTTTGTTTTTAATGCTTTTCGTGGCATTATACCTTTATTTTGAGCGTTTGATGGCCATCAACGAAGCTTCCAAAATAGACAGCAGTTTTATGTCGCAAATACGAGATAATATTCGAAATGGACGAATTGACAATGCAAAAATTGCCTGTGCTCATACAAAATCTCCAGTAGCACGATTAATCGAAAAAGGAATTTCTAGAATAGGAAAACCTCTTGACGATATCAATACTGCTATTGAAAATGCAGGGAAGTTAGAAATATACAAACTAGAAAAAAACGTCAGCATATTAGCAACTATTTCTGGTGCAGGACCAATGACGGGTTTCTTAGGAACGGTTGTGGGAATGATTCAAGCTTTTCACAAAATGGCAACTTCTGGCGGTCAAATTGAAGTAGGAGCTTTATCCGAAGGAATTTATACCGCAATGACCACTACGGTTGTTGGATTAGTGGTAGGTCTTATTGCCTACATTGGCTACAATCATTTAGTAGTGAAAACGGATAAAATTGTACACCAAATGGAAGCCAATGCCGTTGATTTCTTGGACTTATTAAATGACCCAGCTTAATTATGAATATTAGAGGAAGAAATAAAGTAAGTGCTGAATTCAATATGTCATCCATGACGGATATTGTGTTTTTACTATTGATATTTTTCATGCTAACTTCAACTATGGTAACGACTAACGCATTAGACTTAGTATTACCTAAAGCAAAAGGAAAAACAGATAGCAACAAAAACATCGCGGTAAGTATCAATAAAAAATTAGAGTTTTTTATTGACAAAGAACCTGTATTAGAATCCGAATTGGAATCTAAACTACTTGGGTTATTTACAAACGATAATTCAAAAGCAATTATATTGAGAGCCGAAGAAGGTGTTCCAATTGAAAAAGCAGTTAATGTTTTAGATATTGCAAACAGAAATCAAATCAAAGTTGTTTTAGCGGTTCGTCCAAAATAACCACATTTGACCTTCAAAAAAACAGATTAATTCTACATGAAATATTTAGAAACAGAAGAAGAGAAAAAATCATTTGCTATCACATCAACTATTTTTGTGATACTACTCATTTTGTTTTTTTATCTAGGACTAACTTCTCTTGATCCACCACCTGAAAATGGAATTGCCATCAATTTTGGCACCACTGAGTTTGGCTCTGGCGAAATACAACCCAAAGAAGCCATTCAATCAGCACCTACTCCAACTGCCGCAAAACCATCACGCACTAGTGATGACGATGTTATCTCTCAAGAAATGGAAGATGCTATAGTAATGAAAAAAGCTAAAAAGGTAATACCAACCAAAGAAGAAGCCAAAGAAGAAGTAAAACAAAAACCGGTTGAAAGCCCTAAACCTTCTAAAAGTACGACAGATGCATTGTCTAGTTTAATCAACGGACCTAAATCTGATGGAAAAGCAAAAGGTGGTGAAGGCAATGACGACAAAGCAGGAGACAAAGGCAGCTTAAATGGTGATCCATACGCTAATTCTTATTATGGTTCTGGTACAGGAGCTGGAAATGGGAGCGGATGGGGTCTTAATGGTAGAACAATAAGTGCTAGAGGAAAAGAAGTTCAAAAATGTAACGAATCTGGGACTGTAGTAGTACAAATTACAGTAAATCGCAGTGGAAATGTCATAGCTGCTAAATACACCAAAGGAACAACTAACACCAACCCTTGTTTAGTTGAACCTGCATTAGCCACAGCTAGAAAATACAGATGGCAACCTGACAGCAATGCTCCTGAAACACAAATTGGATTCATCACAGTTAACTTCAAATTAGGAGAATAAATCCTTTAAATAAGTTTGATTTTCAGCTCAATTAAAACAAAAATGAATTATCAAGAAACTACCCAATGGATGTTCAATCAGCTTCCTATGTATCAAACTCAAGGAGCTTCTGCATACAAGGAAGATTTAACCAATATAATAGCGCTTGCCAATCACCTTAACAATCCGCATCAAAATTTAAAATGCATTCATATTGCAGGAACTAACGGCAAAGGTTCCACTTCGCATATGTTGGCTTCTATATTACAAGAAGCAGGATACAAAGTGGGTTTATACACCTCACCTCACCTAAAAGATTACAGAGAACGAATCAAAATAATTGGCCCCGACGCTTCGGGGGAAATTAGCGAAGCGTTTGTTTGTGAATTCATCGCGAAAAACAAAGCATACTTCGAGTCGAACGACATCAGCTTTTTTGAAATGAGTGTTGGACTTGCTTTTGATTATTTTCAAAAAGAAAACGTTGATTTTGCTATTATAGAAGTGGGTATGGGCGGACGTTTAGACGCTACTAACATCATCAGCCCTCTCCTATCTGTAATCACAAACATAGGATTGGATCATGTCCAATTTCTAGGAAACACACTGGAACTCGTTGCAGCAGAAAAAGCAGGTATTATTAAAGACAAAATACCCGTAGTAATTGGTGAATATACTCCAGAAACCAAAGCTGTTTTCATTGAAAAAGCCAAAGAGAAACAAGCTGAAATTTATTTTGCTTCTGATTTAATTTCGGAAATATATCCTTCAGATTTGTTGGGAGACTATCAAGTCTTTAATAAAAAAACCGTCTTACAGACTATCGAAGTTTTAATTTCACAAAAAAGCATTTCCATTTCAAATGAACAGATTAAAAACGGTCTTTTGAATGTAACCAAAAATACTAATCTTCAAGGAAGATGGCAACAACTAGGCAGTTCGCCCAAAATTATCTGTGACACAGCCCATAATAAAGAAGGTTTAAATATTGTTTTAAATCAAATTCAAAAAGAAAATTTTAAAACTTTACATATTGTTTTTGGAGTGGTGAATGACAAAAACCTGGAGGCTATTTTGCCTTTATTACCCAAAAATGCGATTTATTACTTTTCGAAACCAAATAATCCAAGAGGTTTAGATGCTGGTATTTTATTTGAAAAAGCAATCCAAAACGGACTTAAAGGAAAAATATTCAACTCAATACCAGAAGCTTACAAGACAGCCTTAAAGCAAGCCGAAAGTGACGACTTTATTTATATAGGAGGAAGTACGTTTGTAGTGGCAGAAATACTTTAATTTTTTTTTATTTTATACTTGCAAATACAAAAAAGAGTCTTATATTTGCACTCGCAATCACAAAATGATAGCAACCTAGTAAAATAGGGCGATTAGCTCAGCTGGTTCAGAGCACCTCGTTTACACCGAGGGGGTCGGGGGTTCGAACCCCTCATCGCCCACAAAAAACTCCATTAGAAATAGTGGAGTTTTTTTTATGCTTTTTTTAAAATATAAGGTTTAATAGTCAAAAATAGTTGGTAAAAACTTTTTGAGGGCTTATAAAATATAATGAATTACATAAATTCAAGTGTTCTCTCTAAGGCCATCCCCCTTGAACCTTTGATTAAAATGACATTTTCAGAAAACGTAGCTTCTTTTATAAAAAATTCAAAATCTGAAAAATTTCTAAAGAATTTAAAATTATCATTCCCATTCCTGTTTTCATAAAAAGCTTCACCCACAAAGTAACAGTTGACATCTGCACTTATCAAATCCGAATCAACAATAGCCCTGTGTTCTTTTAAACTATCCTCTCCTAATTCAAACATATCGCCAAGAATCATGACTTTGTTTGATTTTTCTAATTGTACAAAATTTTGAATCGCTACAGCCATACTACTAGGATTAGCATTATACGCATCCAAAATAATCTCATTGGTTCCTTTCGAGATTAATTGCGAACGATTGTTTTCCGGAACATACCCTTCCAAAGCTTCTTTTATTGCCAAATCATCAACTTTAAAATACTTTCCTATAGTAAGTGCTGCATTCAAGTTATTCGCATTGTACAAACCTATTAAATGCGAGCTGATTTTCATACCAGCATAATTCACTTCTACAAACGGATTTGCACTTATTGAATCTATAGAAACATCTGCAATTTGTTTATTAATTCCGAATGAGTACGAATTTAAAACTTTTGTTTTTTCTACCTGAATAACATCATCTAAATTTACAAATGCGAGACCACTACTTTCTAACAAATACTGATACATCTCACTTTTACCTTGAATAACACCTTCAACACCTCCAAAACCTTCAAGATGAGCTTTCCCAAAATTGGTTATATAACCATAATTAGGCTTGGCAATCTCACAAAGAAATTCAATTTCTTTTTTATGATTAGCCCCCATTTCTACAATTCCAATTTCGGTTTCAGAATTAAAAGATAACAAAGTTAATGGCACACCAATATGGTTATTCAAATTACCTACAGTCGCTTTTGTTTTAAATTTTTTAGAAAGAACAACCTGAATTAATTCTTTTGTAGTAGTCTTACCATTACTTCCGGTAAGGGCCACTATTGGTAAGTTTAAATAGTCACGATGAAAACTAGCCAATTGTTGTAAAGCAACCAAACTGTCATTTACCAAAATAGTCCTTTCATCAATATAAAATGACTCATTATCTATTATAACATAGGAAGCTCCTTTTTCTAACGCTTCCTTTGCAAAAGTGTTAGCATCAAAACGCTCTCCTTTTATTGCAAAAAACATTGAATTAGCTTCAATTTTACGAGTATCTATTGAAACCCCAACAGACTTCAAGAACAACTCATGAATGAAATTAATATCCATTTACAAATAATTTAAAAAAATTAAAAGCCCTAATCAAAGGGCTTTTATTTATAATATCAAATAACTATTTTTTCTAATTTCTAGCAGATTTTCTCTTTTCTGACTTTGGACCTACTTTAGACATAGCGCATCTAAATCCAATGTAATCTGTAGCCATATCTTGAGGAAAATACCTTCTTTGTGCTGGATCTAACCAATAGGCTCTATCTCTCCATGAACCTCCTTTATATACCCTTACTTCATCATTAATCATAGTGGTTCTTTTGCTAGTTTTATCATATTTTCTAACCATAGAACCTAAACTATCAACTGAAACATTATGCTTAGGAGAATTATACATCTCAAATTTCGGTTTATCCGAACCCGTTTCAGAAGATCCAAAATTATAATATATAGAAGATTGCTTATCCCCATCTCTATAATTAATATTGTTACTTTTATCAAAATTTTGCCTTAAATATGTCTCTTGTTCATCAACAGGAACTTGAGCAATTTGACCTGGAAAGCTTCTAGACATAATCTTACCATTACTCAAAGTATCATATTGTATCTTATCCTTAGTAACAATCTCAACTTTCCCGTCTTTTCCTATTTTATTTTTGGTATACATATTACCTCTAAAATAGTTAAAATCATTAGCTTCGTTATCTATAATTGGTCTATAAACATCGGCAACCCATTCTGCTACGTTACCTGCCATATCATATAATCCAAAATCATTTGCAGGATATTTTTTTACTTCATTAGTGATATCAGCACCGTCATCAGACCATCCTGCTATACCACCATAATCACCATTTCCTTGTTTAAAGTTCGCTAACTGATCGCCCTTAGATTGTCTCTTCCCAGAACGGGTATGACTTCCTGACCAAGGGTATTTCTTTTGCCCTTTATAAGTATTATATTCTCTCTGGCCTACATCTGCTGCAGCGGCATATTCCCACTCTGCTTCAGTTGGCAATCTATATTCTGGCAAAACAATTCCTGAAGAACGTGTTGCATAATTACCTTTAGTTTCTTCACCTTTTTTGACTTGTCTTCCTTGAGGTTTTTTTAATACTACAGCATCGTTTTTGGCTCCATACGCAGAAGTTGGACTTATGATATACGTTTCAGTATCATAAATACTTTCAGCATCAACTTCATCAGTCTTTGCGTTTTTCTTTAAATAACCACTTTTTTCTAAAATAGCTTCATTGACACGATTTGTTCTCCATTTACTAAATTCAACAGCTTGAATCCAATTCACTCCTACTACTGGATAATTAGCATAAGCAGGATGCCTTAGATAATTATTAGTCATTGTCTCATTATATCCCAATCTATTTCTCCAAACTAAGGTATCGGGAGAAGCTCCAAGATAAATATGCCTATAACTTTCTTCAGTAGGTGGAAAAACTTTTTTAACCCAATCCAAATATTCTAAATACATGAAATTAGTCACCTCGGTTTCGTCCATATAAAATGACTGTACATGTTGCTGTGTTGGTGTATTGTTCCAATCGTGCATAACATCATCTTGAACTTTACCCATTGTAAAAGTTCCACCTTCTACAAAAACTAATCCTGGACCAGCAGTAGGTGTATTTCTACTTGGTGCTTTTTTTCCGCTTACATTCCATCCAGTTGCTCTAGATGCGCTACTAGAACTTGACTTTTTACTACAACTAGAAAAACCTACAACAATCAGCGCCATAGACAAAACAAATCGCACGATTATATTCATGTTTACTTTCATACTATATTAAGGTAATACTTTAAAGTGATGCAATATAATAATTAACCATTAACTAACAACACCAATAAATAAAAATTATTAATGAAACTTCGATATATCGAAATACATAAAAAACAACGCAAAAATATACTATTTATTATTTATTTTCACATTAAATGATTTATTTTTACCCATTATTATTATTACAATCAATCTCAATTTAAGCGTAAAAATGAGAAAAATACTTCAAATAACTACACTCTTACTCTGTTTTTCTTCTATTTCACAATCAAAAGGAGATGTAAACATCAATTGGACTGATAAAAACGAGGTTGATTATGGTCAATTCAAAATAAAAATCCCTAATTTTTCTGGAAATAACTTTCAATTTGATTCTTCAGAGAGAACGATACATTTTGTTTTAAAATTACCAGAAAATACAGTTTACGACGAAAATAATATCCAAATCACAAATGTTAATTATGAAAATATTGGATCTTCAGAACTTGGAGAACTAACCATTGAAAAAATTCCTAACAGATTAAAGGCTAGTATTTTAAACAATAACGCAAGAGAACTTATCCAATCTTTCCTTTTCATTTCCCCAATAATAAAAGATGAATTTGGATATAAAAAAATAACATCATTTACATACAAAGTAAACATACAAAACAATAACTTTTCAAAAAATACAATCACTAACAAAAGCGCCAACACAAATACCATCACCAACTCCGTATTAGCTTCAGGTGACTGGTATCGTTTTTACATTGAAAAATCTGGTGTTTACAAAATTGATAAAAACTTCCTTCAACAATTAGGAATAAATTTAAACAATATAAACCCAAAAAACATCAGGTTGTTTGGCAATGGAGGAAAAATGCTTCCATTGTCCAACCAAACCTATTACCCTTCCGATTTAACCGAAAATGCCATCCAAATCTTCGGAGAACAAGACGGGAGATTTGACAACGAAGACTACATCCTTTTTTACGGAGAAGGAACAACAGCAATATGGAACGAGGAAAGTCTAACTTCGATAAACCTCTATGCAGACAAATCCTATTATTACATTAACATTCAAGGAGAAGAAGGCAAAAGAATTCCAGAAATGACACAGCCAACTGGAACAGCTTCCCTTAACATAACCAACTTTGACGACACTCAATTTCATGAATTGGACTTAATTAATATTGCTAATTTAGGAAGACAATGGTTCGGAGAATCATTTGAGATAAAAAACACTCAAGAGTTCACATTCAATTTCCCAAATATTGATACTTCTATCCCAGCAACAATAAAAATAGGAGCAGGAGCTGCGGCATTTACCCCAACTTCTTTTAAAGTAACTGCAAATAATTCTGACTTAGGAACGCTTAATTTAGCTCCATTAGCCGGTATTACTAGCGATATAAAATACACGCACAACACTTTTAATCGCACCTACAACGGTACAGAAAACACAACCATAAAACTAACCTATGACAACAATAACGTAACAGGATCAAAAGGATACCTTGATTACATTCAAATTACAGCCAAAAGAAATTTAATAGGTTTTGGCAAACAATTTCATTTCCTAAACAACTCATCGAGTTCTAATTTAGGAATTGCCAATTACACTATTTCAAACGCGAAAACAATTTCACAAGTTTGGGACATTACTGATATTTACAACATCTCAAAATATACCAATCAAAACCAAGATTCATTTTCATTTAAAACAAACCTAGGTGTTCTTAAAAAATATATTGCTTTAGACACCGATTATTTAAAACCTTTAAAAGAAAACAGTTCTAAAATCTCAAATCAAAACATCAAAGGAACGATTTTCAACAATAATGAAGGACAATTTCAAGATATTGATTACGTTATAATAACGCCAAGTCTTTTAGTGAACCAAGCCGAAAAACTAGCAAATTTTCATCGTTCTTATTCTAAACTCAATACAAAAGTTATCACATTAGAATCTATCTACCAAGAATTCTCTGCTGGAAAACAAGATATTGCAGCTATTCGAAACTGTATAAAATACATCTATCAAAATAGTTCATCGACAGCTAAAAGAATAAAATACATTAATTTATTTGGAGACGCTTCATTTGATTACAAAAACAGAATCATAAACAATACTAATATTGTACCAATTTATCACGCTTTAAGAGGAAATACAATTGGCGAAGCTTCTTTTTCTTCAGATGACTTTTTTGGATACATGGACAATAACGAGGGAAACATTGTTAATTCTTTTGGAGGAATTGATATCGCAGTAGGCAGAATGATTCATTCAGACACTCAAAAAGCAGATGAGATGGTTAATAAAGTCATCGAATATCATGACGAAAAATCGTATGGGAATTGGAGAAACAATTGTATTATGATAGCTGATGATTCTGACAGAACAACTGACCCCACTATACAATTCAGACAAAACAATTTGGCTGATTTAGCAGCCTCAAAAAAACCATTCATAAATATAGATAAAATTCTTTTAGACTCTTTCACTCAAGAAACTTCAGCGGGTGGTAATAGATACCCTAAAGCACGAAAAGAACTTTTTGATGCATTTGAAAAAGGAGCTTTAATTCTTAATTATCTAGGACATGGTGGAGAAGACGGCCTAGCAGGTGAGAGAATATGGGAAAAATCAGATGGTCAAAATTTAAAAAACCAATATAAATACCCATTATTTGTAACTATCACTTGTGATTTTTCTCGCTTTGATAACCCAAGTAGACCTACTGCTGGAGAATTCACCTACTGGAACCCAAAAGGAGGCGCTATAGCCATGCTAACAACTATTAGAGCCATTTTACAAACACCGGCAGAAAATTTTAATGACATTATTTTCAACTACCTATTATCCTTCGATTCTAATCAATACACGACAATTGCAGAAGCATTACGCTTGGCTAAAAATAGTGCTCCTAGCCCCTCCTCAAATGTTGTTTTTTATATTGGAGATCCAGCCCTTATGTTAGCCATACCTAAACCTAAAATTCGATTAACTAAAGTAAATGACATACCCATAACACAAACAATAGACAATTTCAAATCTCTTGATAAAATAAAAATAACCGGTGAAGTAACTGATGAGTATAACAATATACTCTCAAACTATACTGGAGAAGTTTTTACAAAAATATTTGACAAAACAATAGTTAAAAAAACACTTAACAATGATGGAAATAGTCCTCCAATAAGTTTTAACTCCCTAGGAGAAACTATTTTCAGAGGAAACGCATCAATAACTAATGGACAGTTTGAATTCAGTTTTATTGTACCTAGAGACATTAGAATACCTTTAGGCAATGGTAAAATAAGTTTTTACTCTAAAAAAAACCAACAATTCGAAGACAATGCTGGATATGATACTACTATAAAAATTGGAGGTGTAAATGAAAATGCACCCGAGGACAATATTAGTCCAATTGTGAAGTTATATATGAATGACCAAACTTTTGTTTCAGGTGGAATTACAAATTCATCTCCATTTATATTTGCTTTACTTGAAGATGAAAACGGAATAAACACTGCAAGCGGAATAGGTCATGATATAACTGCTATTTTAGACGGCGATGTAAGCAACCCCTATATATTAAATGATTATTACCAAACCAATTTGAATGATTACACTAAAGGTTCTATACGATTCCCTTTACGAGACATCTCACCTGGTCTGCATACAATTACATTTAAAGCTTGGGATGTTTATAACAACCCTACAACAACAGAAATACAATTTTTAGTAGTAGGTGATGAAACAATAACTTTAACTAATGTATTAAACTATCCAAATCCTTTTGTAAACTATACAGAATTTTGGTTTACACACAATAGACCTTTCGAACCTCTAGATGTTCAAATTCAAGTATTTACAATAACTGGAAAAGTAGTTTGGACAAAAAACCAAATTATTACCACTCAAGGTTTTTTATCGAAAGAAATTACTTGGAACGGAAAAGATGATTTTGGAAACAAAATAGGTAAAGGAGTTTATGTATATAAATTAACAGTTAAATCAAGTTTGACCAATAAAAAGGTCGAAAAAATCGAAAAACTTGTGATACTTTAATAAAACGCTATATTTGTCAAATAAATTTTTATAATAAAATGAGAAAATTAATTCTTCTAACTATCTGTTTACTTGCCTATTCATTCAACTATGCACAAGGAGGCAGAGTAATTACAACAGGTGTTCCTTTTTTATTAGTTTCTGCGGATGCAAGAGCAGCTGGTATGGCCGACATAGGCGTAGCAACTTCAGCGGATGCATTCTCTCAACAATGGAATCCCGCTAAATATGCATTTGCAAAAGACAAACAAGGAGTTTCATTAAGTTACACTCCATATTTAGTAGATCTCGCTAATGATATAGCCCTTGGTCAGCTTACGTATTACAATAGAATAAACGAACGCTCTGCTTTTGCAACCAGCCTTCGTTATTTTAGTTTTGGAG
>JAHEBK010000008.1 GCA_024642295.1 Flavobacterium sp.
GTGGGACTATCACCCATGTTGGCTCCTACAATTGGAGGATATGTAACCTCTGGATTTGGTTGGCAAGCTGTATTTATAATTTTGATGTTTTTGGGTATTGGAGTCCTTTTAGCAGCTCAATTTGGCTTACCTAATAATACCTATACGCCAGACGAATCAATTTCGTTAAAACCAAAACCTATACTTGAAAATTTTTTGAAAGTGCTTAAAGAACCTCAATTTTACACCTATGCATTTACTGGGGCTATCGCTTTCTCGGGACTGTTTACTTATGTTTCAGCCTCCCCTATTCTATTTATGGATATTTATAAAGTAGATGCAAAAACGTATGGTTGGATTTTTGCTTTTATGTCCTGTAGTTTCATTGGTGCTAGCCAACTCAACTCAGTATTACTACGAAAATTCACCAGTGAGCAAATGATTTTTAGTGCTTTGATTACACAGTCTGTCATTAGTTTTACATTTTTGATCGCAGCCTTGAACGACCTATTAGGACTTTATGAAACCATCGCATTGTTATTTTTGTTTTTAGGCTGTTTAGGAATTTCAAATCCAAATACCGCTGGACTCACATTGGCTCCTTTTAAAAAAAATACAGGAAGTGCCTCAGCCTTAATGGGTGCTATTCAATTGGGATTAGGAGCATTGGCATCATTTGCCGTAAGCACTTTTGTAATTGACTCTATTATTCCTATGGTTATTATTATGGTTACAACTAGTATTACTGCTTTAGTAATATTACAACTTGGAAGAAGAAAAATTAAAATTTTAGATTAAAAAAACAAAACCCCAATAAATTTTAATTTTCATTGGGGTAAATTTTATTTATAAGTTTCAATTAAACTTCTGAAACTGATTTAGGCGCTTTTTTATCTGGTCTAATAATCATTCTCAAAGAGTTGTCTTTGGAGAAATAAGCAACCATCCAGTTATAGAATGTTTTTACTTTATTTCGATACGTAATCAACGAAATCAAGTGAATAAACAACCAAATAATCCATGCAAAAAATCCTTTGAAATGCATTTCTGGTTTTGGTAAATCGACTACTGCTTTGTTTTTTCCAATAATAGCCATAGAACCTTTATCTAGATATTTAAAAGGAACCATTGGTTTTCCTTGAAGAAAAGCTTTCGTGTTTTTGGCTAAATTAATTCCTTGTTGAATAGCAACTTGTGCCACTTGTGGGTGTCCGTGTGGAAAAGCTTCGTCGTTAAATTGAATACAAGTATCACCAATTGCATAGATATTATTGAAATTTTCTAACTTATTATAAGCATCCGTTTTTAAACGTTTTCCACGTCCGTAACTTTCAGCTGGAATTCCTTTGAATTCTCTTGCCGTAACTCCTGCTGCCCAAATCAAGTTTTTTGTTTGAATGGTTTCTCCATTAGCAAAATAAACAGTATCATCAACATAATCCACCACATTGTTGTTTAATTTCACAACAACACCTAGTTCAGTAATTGATTTATAAGTATCTTCTTGAGATTTTTTACTCATAGGTGTCAACAATGCTGGAGCACCATCCACTAAGTAAATATTACTCGCTGTAGTTTCTAATTCTGGATATTCTTTCAAAAGAATATTTTTACGCATTTCAGCAAACATACCCGAAATTTCTACACCTGTAGGTCCTCCTCCTGCAACAACAATAGTCAATAGTTTACGACGCTTACGCATGTCTTTCGTAATTGCTGCTTTTTCTAGATTTTTCAACAAAGTATTACGCATGACAATGGCATCATTCAGTGTTTTCATTGGAATAGCGTTCTTCTTAACGTTTTCCATTCCAAAATAACTCGTTTCAGCGCCGGTAGCAAAAATTAATTTATCATAATTTAATTCTCCATTACTCAAAATTACTTTGTTTTCACTTGGAACCACTTCCATAAATTCTCCCAATCTAAATTGTAGATTTTTTTTACCTGCAAAGAATTTACGAAAAGGATAACTAATACTAGATGGCTCTAAATAAGCTGTTGCAACTTGATAAATTAATGGTGGGAAAAAATTATAGTTATTTTTATCCACTAATGTTACATGAACTCCGTCTTGATTTAAAAGAGCTTTTGCGAGATTCATACCTGCAAATCCCCCTCCGATTATTACTATTTCCATTTAAATTTTAGTCTAAATTATATACTCCGTTTTTAGTTTTTTTTCAATTTCTTCACAGGTTTCTCCGTGATGGAATTTTTATTTTGCAGCAAATGATTGGCTAATAATTTTTCAACCAATTCATCTTTGGTTAAATGATGAAAAATTGTTTTTACTTTATTTTTAAACTCAACATCTACTTCGTGATTGGGCTTGGTTTTGAATATTTGTTTTGCCCACAATAACGTATTATTTTCTTCAATACTGGTTTCAGAAGGTTTTTTGAAAGGGTGAAATTTGATTCCCAATTCTTTTTCAAAATCCGGAATTTCAACTACTTCTTCTTGCTGTAATACCGTCAACGAAAGTCCCTTTGCTCCTGCTCTAGCAGTACGACCACTACGGTGGACATAATTTTCATACGTATCCGGTAAATGATAATTAACGACATAAGCAATTTCTTTAACATCAATTCCACGAGCAGCTAAATCTGTCGCTACTAATATATTGATATGTCCTTCACGAAATTGCTCCATGATTCTATCACGGATTCCTTGTGACAAACTTCCATGAATCGCTCCTGATGAAAAACGGTTAATTGCTAAATTTTTGGCTAATTTATTGACAGCAGCTTTAGTTTTACAAAAGATAATTCCTCGCTCGCCTTCTTTAGAGTTTAAGAAATGCATCAATACATCCAATTTCTCAATAGGATCCACGACTATATAATGGTGATCAATTCCTTGATTCCCCATGATTTCCATACTTGCACTAACCTGAACTACATTTTTGTTCAAGTAATTTTGAACCAATTGCTTTATAGTGCCAGGCATGGTAGCTGAGAAAAGAATGGTTTTGTGTGCTTTAGGCAATTCTGCAACGATTTCATCTAAACTTTCCTTTAAGATGGTTACCATTTCATCGGCTTCATCTAGTACTAAAAATTTAGCATTCGAAAGATTAATCGCTTTGCGCTGAATCAAATCAATCAATCGACCAGGAGTTGCGACTACGATATGTGTAGGTGTACTCAATCTTTCGATTTGAGGTTTAATTGGAATTCCTCCACAAGTAGCTGCAATAGAAACCTGGGGTAAATATTTAGCAAAAGCTTCTAAATTAGAAAAAATCTGATGCCCTAATTCCCGCGTTGGAGCAAGGATAACCGCTTGAACAATAGGTTGCTCTGTATCTATTAATTGCAAAAGAGGTAAACCAAAAGCAGCTGTTTTACCTGTTCCTGTTTTAGCTAGTCCAACTACATCAGTAGTATTGGATAAAAGTAACGGAATTGTTTTTTGTTGAATTTCTGTGGGTTCAACAATATTCAATTCGGTAATTGCTTTGAGAATTGGTGCTGATATTCCTAAATCTAAGAATTGATTTGCCATTGAGGTGTAGTTATTTGATCTATTGTTTTTGAATCGAATGAGATATTATCTCCTAATTATTCATTATCATCATCTTCTTCATCATCCAATTCTCTTAATATTTTTTCTCTATATTTTTTTCCTATCAATAAGGTTAGTTTTAAGGTATAATCCTCAACTAACCATTCGCGGTAATTCTTACTACATTGACTTAAACATTTAGCGTAACGCTTGATGCGACACTCAATATCTTGATCCAATTCTTTTGCCAGTAATCTAGCGTCTTTAAGTTCCTCTGTATTATCTACGCACATCGCAGCGTGTTGATCCAATGATTTTTCGAGAACTACTTTGGAACGTAAATTTTGAGCAATTGCTTGTTTGTGTTCTTCATCAACATCAAAAGTGACATCAGCAGTTTTAGCAAATTTAGCTCTTAATTCGGCTGACATAGTATATTTAAAATGCAATTCAATTTCAGAATCGTCACGCAAATTCTCTAGATAAAACTCTGGGGATTTAAAGATATGTTGCCAATTAACAGGTTCACTCCACAAGCCGAAACGAGCCGCATTGTTTCCTAAATCAATTACTGAAAAAGTATCTTTATTGGGTAATTTACGAGATCCACGACCAATCATTTGGTAATACAAAGTGAGTGATTTTGTTGCTCTATTTAAGATAATTGTTTCAACAGTAGGTTCATCAAAACCAGTAGTCAAAATACCAACAGAGGTTAAAATTGCATCTTTGGTATGCTTAAACCAATGTAAAATCTCCTT
Source organism: Flavobacterium sp. (assembly GCA_024642295.1). Classification (GTDB taxonomy): domain Bacteria; phylum Bacteroidota; class Bacteroidia; order Flavobacteriales; family Flavobacteriaceae; genus Flavobacterium. The sequence continues at coordinate 4,251 of JAHEBK010000008.1, forward strand.
ACGTTCTTCATTACTACTAGTATTATCTAAATGTCGAATAGCATAACCCGCTTCTCTGAAAGTTTCATAAACATATAAGGATGTGTTGATACCATTATTAAAAATCAAGGTTTTCTTTCCTATAGAACGTTCCGTATAAGCATGTAATAATTTCTCTTGCATTAATGTATTGGTATACAAATCATCTGAAGATTTTACGGTATAATCACCGTTGATACCTACTTTCAACGAAGTTAATCCTACATCATAACTATAAGTAATAGCGTTTGCCAAGAACCCATTTTCAATTAATGAAGCAATAGTATCTCCTACGATTAATTCATCATAGCTTTGATGCATAGGCAACTTAATATTAGAGCTTAACGGTGTAGCAGTAACCCCTAATATGAAAGCATTTTTGAAAGAACTTAATAATTTTCTAAAAGAGTTGTAATGTGCCTCATCAATAATAACAAGACCTATATTATCAAGGTGTAATTTTTCGTCATTGATACGGTTTTTTAAAGTTTCAACCATAGCCACAAAACAAGAATAATCGTTTTGGTCAGGAAGATCTTTTACCTTACTATTGATAATTTTATTTTTAACCCCAAAACCTTTAAGCATTTTAGAAGTTTGTTTGCACAACTCAATTCTATGAGTAAGTACCACCACTTTTTTATCATGTTTAGAGATATATCTACGAACAATTTCAGAAAATATAACTGTTTTTCCTCCACCAGTTGGCAATTGATACAATAAGTGATGCTGCTGAGGACCATTGTCTATACGTTCAAAAATGGCATCAATATCGCCTTTTTGATATGCATAAAGTTCTTTTTTTTCTTCCTTTTCAATTTCTAAAATATTTTCCAGCATCGCCTATTTTGAGTTTTTGCAAAAATACGGCTAAAAAACAGTTTAATAGGTATATTTCAACAAAAAGATACAAAATCTTTAAAAAAAAGGGATTCTAGCTGATTTAGTCCTCTAATACTTCAGTAATCGCATTAAATTGTGGTTGATTATTCCATTTTTGCAATAAAGTTTCCTTATATATTGCTAAAATTCTTTTTTTGAAATCAGGTAAAATACCGTTAGCAATACTAAAATGTACCGCCTGCTCGAAAGAATTAAGCATACTCTTGTAGAAAAGTTCTTGTTTGATTGGGGTTTCTGCTGAAAAAGCTTGTGCAATTTCGATATTATAAAGCATAATATCAGCAATTATAAAAGGATCTACACCAAGAAGAATAAAATGCTTGATGTATTTTTGAGCCACTGATCTACGCATTTTAGGTTTGCTCTTTCTACCTGTTTTTTTTATGGGAAAATATTCATGGGATATTTTGAGTTTACATTCCTGCAAAAGTTTCTCTTCTTTGGGATTAAAAACAAAATTGTAATACACTTTTACTGGACTGAATTTTTCATATAATTCCAGTATTTGCTCTTCAAGTTGCTCTTTATTTAATTCGGATAAATATTTTTTTAAATCGCGTTTGCTCATGGTAAATTTTTCAATTGCTAATAAATTGCTTTAAGCAGCATTAGTGTTAATTAATTTCTCAAAAAACATAATTCTTAAGTTATAAAAAATGAATCTGTGAATTTGCGGTTATTTTTCAACAAATGCGTTTGCCCTATGAATCCTATTTCTTAATTTTGCCGCTCATTCAAATACAAATGATTATGTTTAAGCTTTTTAAGATTACTGCAATACTAGAAGGGATATCCTATTTGGTTTTGTTTTCGAATATGCTTTTTATCAAACCTACAAATTTTGAATTATACCATACCTTATTGTATCCAATAGGAATGAGTCACGGTGTTTTGTTTATCGGATATGTAATCTTCGCTATATTACTAAAAAAGAGTCAAAACTGGGATTTGAAAACTTTTGGAATTATTCTGGCTGCTTCATTAGTTCCTTTCGGAACATTTTATATTGATAAAAAATATTTGGCAACGTCTTAAAATAATTGTTGTCAATTAAAATTTACAACCGTTAAGAAATTACGGATTAACTTAATAAAACTTAATTAATGGTTTAAAAAACTATTTTAAACTAAACGATTTTTCACAAACTCAATTTGAGTTTTCCCATGAGGTTTTGGCTTACCGTCAGCTCCTAAATTGACCATGGTTGTAGCATCAATTGTAATGATGGTTTCACGAGTCATCATATTACGTACTTCACATTTTAGTGTAATTGATGTAATTCCAAATTTCACTACATCAATTCCTATTTCAATAACATCGCCTTGTTTTGCCGATGCTCTAAAATTAATTTCAGACATTGTCTTAGTTACTACTCTTGGGTTTTCTAATTGGATAATAGAATACAAAGCCAGTTCTTCGTCTATCCAAGCTAATAATTGTCCTCCAAATAAGGTTCCGTTAGGATTTAAATCTTGTGGTTTTACCCATTTTCTAGTATGAAATCGCATATTTTTTTTTTATAACGCTAAAATAGGGCTTAGTTAAGAATTTTTCGTTATTTTTAAAATAAAAAGATGAATCAGAGAGATGTTTTTTTAAGCGAGTTTAGAGGAGAATCAATTGGAAGTATCAATCCAAATTCATCCTCAGATGAAAATTTTCAAAATCAAGTCATTCGTCCCATTTTAAAACTACAAAACGATTTGTTTGTAGCCTCCTTCCATAATTATATTAGTAAATACAAAAAAGATTTTTATTCTCATTCAGTGGAAAAAAAATTAGCCACAATCGAAAATGCTATTCAAAAAGATATCAAGTTTCGAAATGCACTCAAAGGTATGGTTATCGCCTTATTTACAGCCGAAGAATATGCACTTTATATTCAGAGTTCATCCAATTTAAACAAAAGAATGATGAATATGCTAATTGAAAGGCTTAAAAACCAAGTCCAACTATTTGAAACCAACTCCGTTTCATAACATTTGTTACTTTTATTAATGTTATTTTAAAATTTATAATCAATTTTTAACCATTTATTAATTGCTGCTTTTTTATTAAAAAAATAGCTTATTAGATATGTTTTACCTATAGTTTGTTAGCTAATTTTCATTATAATAATTAAGCAAAAAAGATGAAGGAAACCTATTTCAATTGGAACACATTTAACTTGGTTTAAGATTTAAATGTTTTTTTGGACATTCGGAACAACATTTAATTGCCTATTCCAAAAGAATACTATATAAAAACTATACACTAACCAAACCAATAAACCACCTCTAAAATGAAAAAACTACCTATTTTCACGCTAGGCGTTGAAGAGGAATATCAGATAATAGATCCAGATACAAAAGACCTAAAATCGCATTTATCCAAAATTGTTGATGCCGCTAAAATTTTATTGCACGATCAAGTAAAGTCTGAAATGCATCAATCAGTAGTTGAAGTTGGAACCAATATTTGTAAAAATATACATGAAGTAGAAAAGGAAATCAAATTTTTACGTTCCAAAATTGTAGATCTTGCTAATGATCAAAATTTAATTGTTGGGGCATCTGGGACACATCCTTTTGCGGATTGGCAGGACCAACTTATAACAGATGATCCTCGTTATCACAATATCATCGACGAATTACAGGATGCGGCTCGATCTAATTTAATTTTTGGTATGCATTGCCATGTGGGTATTGAAAACAGAGAAATTGGTTTGCAATTAATGAATCAAGTTTGTTCTTTTTTACCCCATATTTTTGCACTTTCTACTAATTCACCATTTTGGCAAGGTCGAAAAACTGGTTATAAATCATACCGCACTAAAATATTTGACAAATTTCCAAGAACAGGACTTCCAGAGTATTTTGATTGTTTGAATTCCTATGATGATTTCCTAGATACGTTAGTAAAAACCAACTGTATTGACAATCCAAAGAAAATTTGGTGGGATTTACGTTTGCATCCTTTTTATGATACCATTGAATTTCGCATTTGTGATATGAGCTTGACCGTCCAAGAGACAATGTGTATTGTATCTGTTATACAAGCGGTGGTTGCTAAGTTGTACAAAATGAACCAAAACAATATGAACTTTAATATTTATCGTTTGGCACTCATAAAAGAAAATAAATTCAGAGCAGCTCGATATGGAATTGATGGTTTAATGGTTGATTTTGGATTACGTAAAGAAGTCGAAATTAAAGTTTTAATTTTAGAATTACTAGATTTTATTGATGATGTAGTTGATGAACTAGGTAGTCGAGAACATATTAATTACGTTCATGAAATTTTAAAAAATGGTACAGGTGCAGCTAAACAAATTGCTGTTTGGGAGAATACCAAAGACATGAAAGAAGTAGTTAATTTTATCACAACAGAATTTACTAAAGGCTTGTAAAAAAATTATAGCTTATATTTGCATTTCTTTAATTACCACAAAATGAACAAGAAAAATATAATAAAACTAGCCATTTTGGACATGTACGATGGACAACCTAATCAGGGAATGCGTTGTATTATAGATATTATATCCCGATTTTCTCCTTTTGTTAGTTTTGATATTTTTGATGTAAGACAAAAGAGCGAATTACCTAAAATAGAAAAATACGATTTATATATTTCAACTGGTGGACCAGGAAATCCACTAGAGGGAAATGGAGATTGGGATACTAAATATTACCAATTTATTGATGAATTAACCAAATGGAATATCGAAAATCCTATCAAAAAACACATGCTTTTTATTTGCCATTCCTTTCAAATGGCTTGTAAACACTTTGGACTAGCCGAAATCACTAAAAGAAAAGATACTTCATTTGGTGTTATGACCATACACAAAACCAAAGAAGGAACAACAGATTCTCTTTTTGAAGGTTTAGCAGATCCTTTTTACGCGATTGACTCCAGAGATTATCAAGTAGTACAACCTAAATTAAGTGTTTTTAAAAAAAAAGGAGCTAAAATTATCTCGTTAGAAAAAATAAGGGATAATGTCCAATATGAAAGAGCAATTATGGCAGTTCGTTTTACTAATTATTTTATAGGTACACAATTTCATCCTGAAGCTGACCCTATCAGTTTTGTGGCTTCGTTAAGAGATAAGGATACTAAAGAAAAAATCCGAAATCTAAAAGGAAAAAGAAAGTTTAGAAATATGTTAGAAGACTTGTTAGATGATGATAAAATATACCGAACTAACGAAACACTAATTCCTAATTTTCTTCGTGTAGCCATTAATGATTTGATAAAAACTAAAAAAATCATGTCTAATTAACAGCAATTTTTATTTATGATTTCTAAATATAGGGAAGCTTTCAACTTACAATTTTCTGAAGAAAAATACCAAGCTTTAAAAGATGATATTACTTCAGATTTTGATTATGAACCTACCTTTAGAATCGGAGAAACTCCTTTTTTTATTTCAAATGATTTAAAAGAACAATTAATAGAAGGTTGTAATCAGGTAATAGCTTTAATTCAAGATAAGAACTTTAAAATCTTAACCAATAAATCATTAGAATTAAATACTGATGTTCCAAATGAAGATAGCCATACTAATTTTATGGCTATAGATTTTGGAATTTGTGAAGAAGAAGGAAAGGTTATTCCAAAATTAATTGAAGTTCAAGGATTTCCTTCATTATTCAATTTTCAGAATAATTTATTTGAGAAATTTAAAAAGCACTATCCTTTTTTAAGCGAACTCTCCCCTTTTGTAAACAACCTTACAAATGATGAATACCTTAAAAATCTTGAAGACGTAATTTGTAATGATCATTCTAAAGAAAATGTTGTTCTACTCGAAATAGAACCCGAAAAACAAAACACTAAAATTGATTTTTATTATTGCAAAAGAGATCTTGGTATTGAAACGGTCTGTGTCACTGATGTTATCAAAAAAGGAAAGCAATTGTTTTATAATAATGAAAAGGGAGAAACGATTTTAATAAAACGGATTTACAATAGGGTTATTTTTGACGAATTAAACTTGCGTACCGATTTGAAATTGGATTTTGATTTTACCGATGAACTCGATGTTGAATGGGCGGGCCATCCTAATTGGTTTTTTAGAATTAGTAAATTTATACTTCCTTTTCTTAAAGGAAAATATTTCATAGAGACAACACTATTAAGTGAACTAAAAGAAATCCCTGAAGATTTAGATAATTATGTCCTTAAACCATTATTTTCTTTCTCTGGTTCTGGTGTGGTTTTTCATGTCACAAAAGAAGACATTGAAGCTATTACTGAAAAAGAGCTTTACATTCTACAAAAAAAAGTCAATTATCTTCCTATTATTCAAGCTATAGAAGGTAAAATAAAAGTTGAAGTTCGAATGCTGTGTACATGGAAAAAAGAGGACTCCTCACCTACTATATTGTGTAATCTAACCCGACTGAGTCGTGGAGAAATGATAGGCGTAAAATTTAATCAAGACAAAGACTGGGTAGGCGGAACTATTGGACTATTCGAAAACTAAGCTATTTTTTCCAAAGTTTCTTGAATAAAACAGGACAGATTTTTTCCATCGTTTTGGGTTCGTCAACACTCCAAGTAAAATTAATTAAAGGATAGTTTTCATCATTGGTTACAAAAGTATCGTAATCAATGTAAGCGTATATTTCATGATTGGTCTTGCTTAAAAAAGCATTCATAGCAACAAACCAAAAACCTTCAAACTCATAATTTGTTTGCCCTTCTTTAAGTTGGCTTACCAAACTATCTGGATTAGCAACAGCATTATAAAATGTTTCTTTACCTTGTGAAATCAACCAACATCTAAAATAATCAAAGCTACTAGCATCAGTAGTTCCATCATTCATAAGAAAGGCAGCACACCATAAATTAGAAGTATAGGTGTCGTATAATAACTTATCTGTTCGTAAGCGAAAACCTATGATTTCTTTTGGAGATAATTTTTCAATTTCATTAGCTAAAACAATTTCACGGTCCTCTTGTGGTAAATTGTCCTTCAAGGAATGCGCTATTAATGACCAATACAATTCTTCATCGAGCATCTCGCTAGACTTGGCAAAATGAATAGAATCGAATACAACTACAGGAAGAACATCAGTAGTAACAGTTTGTTTTTGAGTCTTTTCTTCATTTAGTTTTACAATGCTATTTTGACTAAATACTCCAAGACCTATGAACAAAAATGAGAATACTATTGTAGTTGTTTTTTTCATAAAATAACTCGAATATAAGATTGGTTTATATGTTATATTCTTAGGTAAAATTAGTAAATTTTAATTTGCAATTTCACTTTCAAGAATATAAAAATTATCATCAATTTTAAACTGCAACTTTTCAATAGTGAAATCCTGACTTTTCCATTTTTGATTTGGATTAATCCAATAGGCTTCTCCATTTATAAAAACTTTTAAAGGCATACTAAAACCTGACACGCAATTAACCCAACGGTATTTTAGTTTATTTTTATCTATTTGAAACTCTAAAGTTGGAACTCTTACATCTCTTAAATACTGATTAAAAAAAGATGTTAAATCTATAGCTACTGCTTTACTTAAGTAATCTTCGATTTGTTTTGTGGTTACTGTTTGATGGTAAAAAGCAGTATTTAATCCTCTCAAAATAGTTCGCCATTTATCATCATTATCTACAATTTGCCGAAGACTATGCAACATATTGGCACCTTTGAAATACATATCCGACGAACCTTTGTCATTTACATTATAGTTTGCGATAATTGGCTTATCGTTCGTAATATTGATTCTGGTTCCTTTTACATAGTCAAATCCAGCTTGTTTGCCATAATAATATTCTACAAAAAGACTTTCAGCATAGCTAGTAAAACTTTCGTGTATCCACATATCAGCACTATCTTTGTTGGTAATATTATTTCCAAACCACTCATGTCCCGATTCGTGCACGATAATAAAATCAAACTTTAGCCCCCAACCTGTTTTACTCAAATCAGTTCCTAAATACCCATTTTTAAAACCATTACCATAAGAAATAGCACTTTGATGCTCCATTCCTAAATAAGGAACTTCGACTAATTTATACCCATCTTCATAAAAAGGATAGGGTCCAAACCAGTATTCAAAAGCTTTCAACATTCTAGGCACTTCTTTGAATTGTTTTTTAGCTTTTTCTAAGTTGGGTTTTAAAACATAATAAGAACAATCTAAATTTCCTTTTTCGCCTTGGTAAGTTTCAGAAAAAGAAACATAATCACCAATAGTGAAATTAACCCCATAATTATTAATTGGATTCAAAACCTGCCAATTGTAAGTTATCGTACCATCATTTAAAGGTTTTAAAGAAATAAATCTTCCATTTGAAACACCAACTAGCCCAAAAGGCACATTGACACTAATATCCATACTTTCGACTTCGTCAGCGAGATGGTCTTTATTTGGCCACCAAACACTAGCTCCTATACCTTGACAAGAAGAAGCGATGAATGATTTTCCGTTGCTGTCTTTTTTCCAAACAATACCACCATCCCAAGGTGGATTAACAGCAATCTTAGGTTTTCCATTATAGAAAACGGATACTTCTTTCAAACTTCCTTTTTCTTGTTTGGATTGCAATTCAATAAAAAAGACGTTTCCTTTTCTTTTAAAACTCAATGGCTTCCCATCTTGAATTACCTGTGTAATTCGTAATGGTTCTTGTAAGTCTATTTGCAATACATTGTATTCATTTACAACTTGATATGTAATTTTATTTGACCCAACAATAGAACTATCTGATGGATTAATTTTGATATCTAAATGATACTTAACAACATCCCACCACGCTCGTTCTTTGGTAATACTACCTCTTAAAATATCTTGTTGAGAAAACTGATAATGACTCTTTTTTTTAGCAACTTGAGCAAAAAGAAGTTTAGCAAACAAAAAAAATACCCAATAAAAAAAAACTAATTTTCTGTTCATAAAATGATACCCTTTTGACTGTCAAAAAAACTTTTCTTTATTAGCAAGGTCACTAAATATTAATTGTCTTTTTTGTCAAAAAACAACCATTCAATCGCTTTAGGGAATTCATCACTCCAATAAGTTTCATTGTGTTGCCCTAATTTATTAATACTTAAATTAATTTTCATTTTGTCTTTAACAAATTGACTATTAATAACACGTTCTTTAAAATTTTTGACGTGCTCTAGTGTATTATTACTTTCTTCACCTCCAGCATATAAATATATTTTAGTGCCATCGGTATTTTCAACTTCTACATCAATTTTCAACTGTGGTACAACCCAAAGTGAAGGTGAAAAAATCATCAATTTACCAAAAATTTCAGGATTGCGTAACCCACTAAAAATACTAATCAAAGCTCCCATAGAACTTCCTCCAATACCTGTATTTTTTCTATCTGTTTTTGTTCTGAAATTTTCATCGACATAAGGCTTTAGTGTTTCCTTTAAAAACTTGATGTATTTTTTTCCTTGCCCTTTACCCAAAATCGTTTTCCCTACGTTATATTCTTTTATTCGATCTTCTTCGGCATGTTCAACAGCTACAATGATAATTTTACCAATTTGATACTCTGACATGACTGCCAATTTCTTATCAATTTCCCAATTCCCATATTTTGAATTTTCATGAAATAAATTTTGAGCATCTTGCAAATACAGCACAGGATAACGTTCCTCAGTCATATCATAATCGTGTGGCAGTAATGCCCATACTTTTCTAGTAGTATTGAGTTGTGGAATTTCAAATTCATCTGAAAGTAAAACTACTTGAGGTAAAAAATTAGGTTTAAAAGGCAACCAATTTTTTCTCCATTTAGGAACAAATTCATTTTGTATCCCTGCTTTTAAGTTTGTAGAACGATTAGGGGTGATTTCTTCATTCTCACCTATTTCAACAGCACTCCAATCTCCTTTTGTGAATTTATATAAAAGTGTTTCGGGCAGTTCAAACCCTTGGGGGAATTCATATTGATATCTATTCTCTGCTACTTGTTTCATTTTATAATTAAAATCTTGAGGAAGCCAATTATTAAAATTTCCTGCTAAATAGATTGGTCTAGCATCAATTTCATTAGTAGTCAGAATGATATTTAAAGTGGTATAGTGGGTAGTAGTATTTGAATTTATTTCAATTGTGGCATTATCAGAGTCCATTATTCGAATTATTTACTTGTAACGTTTAATTATCGTAAATATAGCTTTTTACACTACAAAAAAAGAAACCCAATAGTTAAAATTAAAACTATTGGGTTAACCTTTTTTTTCTTACAAAAGAAAAAAGTACTACTTTTGACGGCTTTTTAACACTTTAATCACATCATTTATTTTGAAGCCTTTCGCTTGTAAAAGCATCAAATAGTGGAATAGTAAATCAGCACTTTCGCTCAAAAATAACTCGTCGTTATTATCTTTAGCTTCGATAACAACTTCAACAGCTTCTTCACCTACTTTTTGAGCTACTTTATTGATTCCTTTAGCAAAAAGAGAAGCAACATAACTTTTCTCCGAGTCAGCATTTTCGATTCTAGATTGAATGGTCGCTTCTAAATCAGAGATAAAACCATAATTTGGTTCGTTTGGTGTTTGCCAACAAGTATCCGCTCCTGTATGACAAGTTGGACCTACAGGTTGTACTTGAATTAATAGCGTGTCCTCATCACAATCATTTTTAACATCAACTAAATTCAAAAAGTTTCCACTTTCTTCTCCTTTAGTCCATAGTCTTTGCTTAGAACGGCTGAAAAATGTTACTTTACCTGTTTCAATTGTTTTTTGATGCGCCTCGGCATTCATATACCCTAGCATCAACACATTTTTGGTTTCGCTATCTTGAATAATGGCAGGAATTAATCCGTGTGCCAATCTTGAAAAATCTATGTCCATATTTTTAGTCTAAAGTTGCAAAGTCAAAAGTCTTAAAGATAAAACTAGATTCTGACTTCTATTTTATTATTTTTTAATTCCTTTTTCAAGGCTTTAATTTCGATTTCTTTAAAGTGAAAAACACTTGCTGCTAAGGCTGCATCAGCTTTTCCATCGATAAAAGTATCCGCAAAATGTTGCATATTCCCCGCTCCACCGGAAGCTATAATTGGGATGTTCACTAAGCTTGATAATTTAGCCAAAGCCTCATTAGCAAAACCATTTTTGGTTCCGTCATGATTCATCGAAGTAAACAAGATTTCGCCTGCACCTCTTTGCTCCACTTCTTGAGCCCAATCAAATAATTTTATTTCAGTTGGTACTTTTCCACCAACTAAATGCACGATCCATTCACCATCAATTTGCTTGGCATCAATCGCCACTACTACACATTGACTTCCAAATTTTTGTGCCAAATCATTAATTAACTGCGGATTTTTTACCGCTGAAGAATTGATAGATACTTTATCGGCTCCATTTTGCAACAAAACTTCAACGTCAGAAACAGCCGAAATTCCACCACCTACGGTAAACGGAATATTAATCGTAGCTGCTACTTTTCGAACTAAATCTACTAAAGTGCGTCGGCGTTCTTCTGTTGCAGATATGTCTAAAAACACCAATTCATCCGCTCCTTCATCCGAATATATTTTGGCTAATTCCACAGGATCACCAGCATCACGCAAATCTACAAAATTTACGCCTTTGACAGTTCTTCCATTTTTAATATCTAAGCAGGGTATGATTCTTTTTGTAAGCATATTTTCTTTATTACACAGAGATTCACAGAGTTTTCACAGAGATACACAAAAATCTTAGCGAATCTTTGTGCTTTCTTTGTGAGTCTTTGCGAAACAATCTATTTCTTTAAAATGTAATCCTCTAGTTGTTTCATCGAAATCCTTCCTTCATAAATTGCTTTTCCTATAATCGTTCCTTCGCAACCTATTTCAGCTAATTTAGGCAATTCATCAAAAGTAGAAATTCCTCCTGAAGCGATTAATTTAATCTCGCCTTTCGACTCCGCTCGAGGTGACACACTCGAAGTGACTGTACATTGATTGATGAGTTTCTTATACAAATCAAAACTTGGGCCTTCAA
>JAHEBK010000205.1 GCA_024642295.1 Flavobacterium sp.
AATCTTGAATTTCCTACCCGAATGAAAATAGCCAAAGCTACCAAAGCGTACAAGCTGATTCCGATGAGTTTAATTCTTAATTTGGAGAATTTGGCTCGTTTTTCTTTTGGAGATAAAATAAAACAACGGTTACATTTGTATGAAAAGTTTCTTTCTGTTCGTGATATTCGGTATTTAGATTGGGCGATAGAACAAGTGATCTTGTGGGATAGAATAAAAATTGACCCCCGAGTCATTCACATTCACGGTGATGCTGATGATGTTTTTCCTATTAAGAATATCAAAGATTGTATTACTTTAAAAGGTGCTACTCATATTTTGATTTTGACTAAGTACAAATGGTTGAATGCTAATTTGCCTAAAATTATATTGGGAGAATAGAGTTTTATTTTTCTTAGATAATAATGATTAGAAAGAATCTGCAAAATCTGTTAAAAAAAAATCGCACGCTGATTTTGGTATATAAGATGTTAAAAAAGTAATCCTAAATTAGCCTTCATGCTGCCTTTTGATCTTTGTGGTTAAACTTTTAAATACCAAGCCTATTTCCATTTGATATTACAACCAATACTTGGTTTTTGATTGGGATTAATAGCTCTATTGTATAAAACACTATCAATAGCACCTCGCAAATCACTACCGCTTATTGGGATTCCGTTTCCAGGACGGCTATCATCAAGTTGTCCACGATATACTAATTTATCTTGATTGTCAAACAAATAAAAATCAGGAGTGCAAGCCGCTTGATAGGCTTTGGCTACTTCTTGAGTGGCATCAAACAAATAAGGAAATTCAAAACTATTTTCGAAAGCAAATTCCGTCATTAATTCAGGGCTATCTTGAGGATAATTGACAATGTCATTACTTGAAATCGCAACAATTCCCAGTCCTTGCACACGATAATCATTGGCAATACGAACGACTTCTTCAATCACATGATGTACAAATGGGCAATGATTACAAATAAAAAGCACCAAAGTTCCCTTTTCACCTTTGATATCTTTGAAACTTAGAGTATAAGTTTCAGAAGTTCTGTCATTAAGTAGAAAATCAGGCGCTTTAGTTCCTAGAGGAAGCATATTGGATTCAGTTCTGGACATTGTATTTTAGTTTAGATTTTAAAGGTATAAAAGTTATTTTAATTTAACTACAATGCTTTTGTTTAACCACAAATTGTACTAAGTTTTTACAAAGAGTATAAATTAGGTTTTAAAATGGAATTGAATTGTCTATTTTTTATTGTAAAATCAGATTGATGTTTAATGTGATAAAAAGTTGTTTAAATTTTAAGAATCTGTTTAGATAGCTAAAGTCAGTGTAAACCCGTTGAGTAAAATTAGTTTTAGAAGCCAAATTTTCGTCAGTTAGTCCCAAAACGTCTGGATTGTTCCATTTTATTGTACAAAAACACTCTAATTGACTTTTCAATAATTTCACACAACGGGTAAAGTGCAATTATATTTTTACTTTTTTAATTTGTGATAATTTGTGCAATTCGTGTGAAAAAGTATAGGTTTTTGTAATCAACTTACACTCCATAGCAATATTCAACACGAATATCCTAAATTTACAATCAGAATGATTTTTAAAACAATTCCCCAATGAAGAATACGATTGCAGAACGCATATATGATTTCCTGAAAGATTATCCTCCATTTAATTTAATTTCGAAAGTAACCCTTTTGGAAGTGGCTAAAAAAATAGAGATTCAGTATTTTGAAAAAGATGCCATTATCTTTAGTCAAGACGATATGCCACACGAACATTTTTATATTATACATCAGGGATCGGTACGATTGTATCGTTTTGTAAACAATGAAAAACAAAATCTAGATATTTGTGACGAAGGAGATTTGTTTGGGTTGCGTCCTTTGATTATGAATGAAAATTACTTGATGGGTGCAGCTGCTAACGAGGAGGTGATTTTGTATGGTATTCCTATTGATTTATTTAAGGATATCATCAATAATTATCCCAAAGTAAGTCAGTTTTTGATAGCCAGTTTTGCAACCAATACTCGTGATCCTTTTTCAGACAAACATAAGGGGAAATTATTTGCCAATGTATCTTCGGTTCAAAAGGTTGAAAATAGTTATGCCGAAATACAATCTGCTAAATACACCAAGAATCCAGTCATGTGTACGGAAGGAATTTCCATCAAAGAAGCCTGTCAAATCATGACTTCCTCCAAAGTAAATTCCATCATCGTTGCCGATAATAAAATACCAATTGGAATAATTACTGACAAAGACATTCGAATAAAAATTGGCACAGGAATGTTTTCTATCGAAAATAAGGTAAGCGAAATCATGACGAGCCCAGTAATTACTTTTCCTGAAAAAATTACCGTTGCCGAAGCTCAAATTGCGATTTTAAAGCACAAAGTATCTCATATTTGTATTACCAAAGATGGAACCAATACTTCAGAATTGATTGGTGTTTTAGCCGATCATGATTTGAATATCATTCAAGGAAATAATCCTATTTTTTTGATGAGAGAAATTAAATATGCCAAAGATGTGGAGACTTTGAGACATATTAGAATACAAGCATCTGAACTTACCAAAGGTTATTTAGAACAAGAGATTCCAATTTATTTTATAACCAAAGTCATTTCAGAAATCAATACCGCGATTACCAAACGAATCATCCGATTGACTATTGAAGAAATAGGAGAGCAACCTCCAGTAAGCTACACTTGGCTGGCTATGGGAAGCCAAGGGCGTAAAGAGCAGTTGTTGATAACAGACCAAGACAATGCACTCGTTTTTGAAAATGTTTCTGAAGAAGAATATTCAAAAGTAAAGGAGTATTTCTTGAATATGGCGACCAAAGTAACCGAAAAATTAAATACAGTAGGTTTTGAGTATTGTCCTGCTAATATTATGGCTAGTAATCCAAAATGGTGTATTTCGTTAAAAGAATGGAAAAAGCAATTTAAAGATTGGGTCAATCATCCTACTTCAGATAAAATATTATTGAGTATTATTTTCTTTGATTTCGAATACATTGATGGTGATAAAGACTTGTACAATCAAATGTCGGATAGTGTGTTTCGATACATTGCTGATAAAGAAATATTTTTAGGTTTTTTAAGTAAAGCAACCTTGAATAATCCAGCTCCATTAGGGTTTTTTAAACAATTTTTAGTGGAGCAAGATGGAGAACACAAAGATCAATTTGACATAAAAAGTCGGGCTATTCGTCCCTTAGTTGATGCCGCTCGAATTTTTTCACTGCATCATAATCTAAAGATTA
Source organism: Flavobacterium sp. (assembly GCA_024642295.1). Taxonomy (GTDB): domain Bacteria; phylum Bacteroidota; class Bacteroidia; order Flavobacteriales; family Flavobacteriaceae; genus Flavobacterium. Next base: position 3,259 of record JAHEBK010000205.1, read on the forward strand.
ATAGTACGATTGCCCGTTATGAAAGATTGATGGAGGTAGAGCCTCAAAATCGAGAGTTTTTTGAATCCTGTGCCAATGCTTTTAAAATTTTACTGCAGTTTAGAACTTTACAAGGATTGGCTAACAATGATGGAGGGAAATTTGTTGATATCAATAATTTGAGTAAAGCCGACAGACTAAAATTAAAAAGTTGTTTTAAGCCCATAAAAAACATTCAAGACTCACTTGCTACAAGATTTAACGTTGCCTTAATTCCGTAAACTATGTTTTCATTTTTTAAAAGAAAAAAATATGCTGATTTTTTTAAAAAGCATCGTGACTTACTAAAAAATAGCACTAAATATTCCAATTTTGAAGATATTAGATTTGTGTCATTAGACACAGAGACTACAGGTTTTGATTATGAAAAAGATCGTATTTTATGTATTGGTGCCGTGGGAATTAAGAATAATAAAATTCTGGTTTCAGACTCATTTGAAGTCTATATAAAACAAGATGTTTTTAACAAGGACACTGTCAAAATTCACGGAATTAGGAAGGATGGACAGGAAGTGAAAGTGAGTGAAGAGGAGGCCATCATTCAATTCTTAGACTATCTTGATGACGCAGTAATTGTAGCACATCATACTAAATTTGATATTACGATGATTAATAAAGCATTGCGAAGGGTAGGAGGAGGAACCGTTCGGTCGAAACAATTGGATACTAATTATATTCATAAAAAGATAGCGAGTGAAGACCGATTTAAAAAAATGTATTCCTTGGATGAATTATGTGGAATTTATAATGTAAAAAAACACGATAGGCACACTGCATTAGGAGATGCATTAATAACGGCTTATTTGTTTTTAAAATTAACATATAAGTATAAGAAAAACAATGTGTTGAATTTGGAGAATTTAATTAAGACCAATTATGAGCTATGAAAAGGAGTTGTTTAATGGTTCTTTTTTTTAGTTTTATTACG
>JAHEBK010000206.1 GCA_024642295.1 Flavobacterium sp.
CTGTTGTACATCCAGTAATATCGGTGGCATCTACATAATAAGTAGTGTTTGTAGTAATACTAGGAGTATCAAAACTTGTTCCTGTACCTAGACTAGTTCCACCACTTACAGCAGTATACCAGTTAATAGTACCAGCTGATGCTGTGGCACTAAGACTAACTATTCCAGTACCACATCGACTGTTAGGGGTTGTTCCTGTAATTGTTGGAATAGGATTTACAGTAGCTAATACGGCAGTTCTACTTCCTGTAGTACATCCAAGAGCAGTGGCATCTACATAATAAGTTGTATTAGCCGAAATGCTAGGAGTGTCAAAACTTGTTCCAGTTCCTAAACTTGTTCCACCACTGGCGGCAGCATACCAGTAAATTGTCCCCGCTGATGCTGAAGCGCCAAGAGTAACTGTTCCAGTTCCGCAACGACTGTTAGGTGTTGTCCCTAGAATTGTTGGAATTGTGTTTACAGTGGCTAATACGGCAGTTCTGCTTCCTGTTGTACATCCAGTAATATCTGTAGCATCTACATAATAAGTGGTGCTTGTAGCAATACTAGGAGTATCAAAACTTATTCCTGTGCCTAAAATTGTTCCACCACTTGCCGCTGCATACCAGTTAATAGTGCCTGCTGATGCTGAGGCGCCAAGAGTAACTGTTCCTGTTCCACATAGACTGTTAGGAGTTGTCCCTGTAATTGTTGGTATTGTATTTATAGTAGCTAATACGGCAGTTCTGTTTCCTGTTGTACACCCAGTAATATCGGTAGCATCTACATAATAAGTGGTGTTTGTAGAAATACTTGGGGTGTCAAAACTTATTCCTGTGCCTAAAATAGCTCCTCCACTCGCTGCTGCATACCAGTGAATTGTCCCTGCTGATGCTGTAGCTCCAAGGGTAACAATTCCAGTACCACAACGACTGTTAGGAGTTGTTCCTGTAATGGTTGGAATAGGATTTACAGTAGCTAATATGGCAGTTCTACTACCTGTTGTACAACCAAGTGCAGTGGCATCTACATAATAAGTTGTGTTTGTAGCAATGCTAGGAGTGATAAAACTGGTTCCTGAACCTAAAATTGGTCCTCCGCTTGATGCAGCATACCAGTTAATAGTGCCTGCTGATGCTGAGGCGCCAAGAGTAATAGTTCCTGTTCCGCATCGACTGTTAGGAGTTGTTCCCGTAATTGTTGGAATAGGATTTACAGTAGCTAATACGGCTGTTCTGATTCCTGTTGTACATCCAAGAGCAGTGGCATCTACATAATAAGTAGTACTGGCAGAAATGCTAGGAGTGTCAAAACTTGTTCCTGTACCTAAACTTGATCCTCCACTGGCAGCCGCATACCAGTTAATCGTCCCCGAAGATGCTGTAGCACCAAGGGTAACAGTGCCAGTACCGCATCGACTGTTAGGAGTTGTTCCCGTAATTGTTGGGATAGGATTCACTGTGACAGAAATACCATCATTTGCGGGATTACCAGTTGTACAAGTTTCATTTGATGTCAATTCAACTGAAATGACATCTCCATTACTCAATGCTGAATTGGAATAGGTTGTGCTATTTGTACCAACATTAACACCGTTAAGTTTCCATTGATAAAAAGGTGTTGTTCCTCCATTTGTAGGTGTTGCTGTAAAAGTAACATTAGTTCCTGCACAGAAATTTGTAGTAGTTGCTCCAATACTTACACTTACAGGTAAGTTTGGATTGGCAGTAACTTGGATGCCGTTACTAGTAAACGTATGTGGAGATGCACAAAACTCTGATGATGTTACTTCTAAAGTGACAATGTCGTTATTGCTAAGAGTACTGGTAGTATATGTGTCTGTGTTTGAGCCAACATTACTTCCGTTTACTTTCCATTGATAAGATGGGGCAATACCTCCATTAGTTATGGTATTGATACTAAAAGTTACGGATGTTCCAATGCAAAAAACGGTCTGTGTTGCTTCTATTGTAACACTAGGTGTCAGAACAGGATTTACAGTCATCGTAAGAATGTTACTGGTAACAGTTGCTGGTGATGCACAAATAGCATTAGAAGTCATTTCAACTTTGACTTGATTTCCGTTTGTTAATGTATTGGTTGAAAATGTAGGACTGTCGGTTCCTACTTCAGTTGCTCCAATGAACCATTTATATGAGGGTGTAGCGCCACCATTGGTAGGCGAAGCTGTAAATGTTACATTTGTCCCAGCGCAAATGGTATTCCCTGAATTGGAACTGATTGATACACTAGGGGTTATTGTTGAATTCACAACAAATTGTGTTGCGCTGTTCCAAGTAGTAAATCCATCAGAAATGCTAATATTTCCAGTAGTAGCACCTGTAGGTAGCGTAGCAGTAATTTGATTGTCATTATCAACTGTAAAAGAAGAAACATTAGTTCCATTGAAAGCTACGGATGTAATTCCAGTTAATGTGTTACCCGTAATTGTTACTGATGTTCCTGAGTTATAACAAGCATCCGTAGGACTAAAATTGGTAATAGTTTGGCTTAATGCGGAATTTCCATTAAAAAAGTTTGTCATAAAGAATAAGAACATGAATACTGTTTTTATTCGATATAAAGGTTTATTTGTTTTTATGGAAAATTCAAAGTAATTTTTATCCATATACCTACATTTTAAATTAAACAGATTACCTTAATAATTCCAGACAATTATTGTAAGAATAACTGTGGATATTCTGGTTTAAAGCGTTTATTTTTGTGGTATTTTTTTCTTAAAAAAAAGGTGATATTACTGCTATATTACATTTTTTAATTCTTTTTTTAAAATGTAATTATGTGTACATCAATTAGTTTGGTTTTCTAAATTTACTTCTTTTTAAGCTTTTATGGAGTATTTTTTATTACTTTTCGATTAAAGTAGTAGATATTTCGATGAACTACATTTTTTGTGCCTTTTTATAAAATAATTTGTTTTTTATTTTTATTTTAACCAAAATAAAAGGTTTTAATCAGATGAAATAATCTTGATTAGTGGTGATTTTATGACAATTAAACCTTTCATACTTATAGTCTGCTAAACACGTCTATGTCTTATTATTGCAACGAGGTTTATTGATGTTGGTTTTTATTAAAGGTTCGAATTTATTACACTATGAATATTTGGAAAAAGAGAAATTTAAAGAGAATTTCTAACAATTATTGATGATTCGTTTTCTATTTGTCCTTTTCTTCCAGTTAGGGCCATTTCAACTACAATTTTCCCCATAGCTTCAAAATTAGTCGATATGGTAGTTATACCGTTTTCAACAATTTTTTTCAGAGGGGTTTCGTTATAAGAGATAACTCCAAAGTCGGTTCCAATTTTAAATTGTTGTATTTTTGATCTTTCAATTACACTTACGAGGTCTCGATCGTTTGGTATGACATAAGCTTCTCCTTTTTTTATATCTCTTTTTTTGAATTCTGTAATTATTTCAAAGTCAAAAGAGAAATCTCTGCAAAAGTTTTCAAAACCAGTTTTCATGCCAACAGGTTCTCTAGAGCCAGGAAATATCATTACTAATTTGTTGTATTTTTTTAGTTTGTTTTTCTCTTTATACAAACCTTCATACATGTTTTTTTTGAAATTTTGATATACGGATGGATACGATTTAAGTTCTTCATTAGTTTGGTCTAAAATATAAACGTCGTTAACTGGTAGGGTTTTTATAAACGGAGTTGCATTTAATAAATTAGTTGGCATAATAATGTATTTGGTATAGTTGCCATTGCAGTCATTTATCAATTTTTCAAATACTTTGATGTTGAAATGATGGAAAAAGATATCAACTTGTGCGTCATTACCAATATTTTCTATAATCGAATTATAGAGGTCTTCTTTAAAGATATTTAATTCATCAAAAAGTAAGAAAATTTTTTGTTGTATTGATATCTGAGTACTTTTAATATAATATCCTTTTCCAAGTATAGCATATATAATGCCCCTTTTTTTGAGTTCTTCATACGCTTGTAAAACGGTGTCTCTTGAGAGAGAAAATTCAATTCGTACTTTGTTGATAGAGGGGAGTTTATCGTCTTTTTTTAAATTACCATTTTCAATAGTTTTTTCTATTGAAGAAATAATTTGTCTGTATTTGGGAACGCCTGATTTATTTTCAATAGCTATTATTTTCATCACCGCAATTTTTTGCAAGATACAAAAAACTGGTAGGTACTGGTGTGTAAAAGTGAATAATAATCTTAAATTTG
>JAHEBK010000207.1 GCA_024642295.1 Flavobacterium sp.
CTTTTTAAAATCAAAATACATCATTTGATTGAATTCATCGTATTCCGTCTTAAATTCAACAGCTTCCTTTGAACCATTGGTGAGCTCCATTTTTGATTTATCAAACCCAACCAAAGGCGTGCTGGACAACAATGTAAAACGCTCCCTGAAATTCAAAACCCCATTTTGAAGTGCTGTAACAGACAAGCTGTCTTTCTTTTGATCTTTCACTTTAAAAACATAGTCTTTTGAGTACTTCTCTCTGGCTATGGTTATTGACAATGAATCCGTCTTAATAGACTTGTACCATACTTGAAGAGAATCTTTTTTAGGCATTTGAGTAACAATACTTGGAATTATTGCTGCGTTTTTCTTTAGGGTTACTTTAGGTTTTGATTTGGCAAAATCTTGCTTCCCTTCATAGCCAATGAACAATCTATTTCCAGTAGCTTGAATAGGTTTATACGTTTTGAAAGGCAATGATTCTTGAAACAACTCTAATTCATAAAGCGTATCATTGGGTACCCTAATTGCTTGCTTTATAAAACCTATTTTTTCTTCTTTGGGATTGTATTTGTTGTTTTTATTTTTGTCTTTTAATGCAATCAAAAGGTATTTCCCTGCTTTTAGATTTTCTAATCGAAAGGTTTTTAGGCTATCCAATGTATTGGTAACATATCTTGGTGTTGCATTATAAACTACAGAATCATTGAATTTTTCATCCATTTCATACAACATAACCGAAACAAAGTTATCTGGCTCTTTATTGTATGCATCTTTAATGGTTCCTCCAATAGCAAGGGAGTCAATATAATTCCCAGTTGAGAATACATATTTGAATTGATTTAAAGGATTACCTTCATTATTGTCCGCAATACTTTGACCGAAATTGAAACTATAGGTAGTATTCGGTTGCAAGGTATCATAAATTTTAATCGATAAATATTTACTCGCAAACGTTGGCAAAATCAACGGCTCTGTTTTCATTGGTGGCGAAATAATGAGCTGCTTGTTGAGATCCTTTAGTTTAACATATTCATCAAAAGTAAGTTTGATTTCTTTGGCGTTAAAATTAGTACTGAAATTTTTTGGGAAACTATTTCTCAACTCAGGAGCTAAGGTATCCTTTAAACCTCCGGTAATGCTTCCTCTTTTAGCACAACCTAATATTGACAATGTGAGTATTATAAAAAAAGAAATTACTGTTTTCTTGAACATGAGCTATCAAAATTAAAGATTACAAAATAACAATTATATTTACGGTAATTGAAATTTTTGAACCATTATTATAGTAAGACGTTTTTAAATTTTAATTATCAAAATACATCGAGCTTATAATTTGTAAATTTGTTTATTAAAGAACTAAATCAAACACCTAGAAGAGATGAAAAAAGTAGACCATATCGGAATTGCCGTAAAAGACATGCCAACATCTAATTTACTTTTTGAAAAACTACTAGGCATTGCCCCCTATAAATCAGAAGAAGTTTCGGGCGAAGGTGTTCTTACTTCTTTTTTTAAAAACGAGACTACTAAAATTGAGCTTTTAGCCGCAACACATCCAGAAAGCCCCATCTCAAAATTCATTAACAAAAAAGGCGAAGGAATTCACCATATTGCTTTTGAAGTAGACAATTTAGAAAACGAGATTATTCAGTTAAAGAATGAAGGATTTATATTTGTAGATGAACTCCCTAAAAAAGGAGCCGACAACAAACGAGTAGTGTTCTTACATCCTAAAAACACAAACGGCGTTTTGATCGAATTGTGCCAAGAAATCAAATAATTTAATCCGTAATATATAATACTATTCTAGAAATCAGTTGGTTTCTATTTCACAGATTCATTTTAACAACCTACCCATGAAAACTAATTGAAAAATATTTGGAGCAAACAAAAAATAGTAGTAATATTGCACACTCTTAACCGGTCCTATAGCTCAGCTGGTTAGAGCACCTGACTCATAATCAGGTGGTCCCTGGTTCGAGCCCAGGTGGGACCACTTTTTAAGTTTAAAAAGCCTTGTAAGTCAATACCTTACAAGGCTTTTTTATTTACAATTAACTTTCCTACTTAAAACAAAAACCAAGATCAATATTTAAACGTAAATCACATAAAAGTGAAATGAGAATAACTAAAATAAAAGATTTTTATAGGTTTTCATAAAAAAAGAAAAATAAACAACACTGATTTAATGTTGTTTGTGCGTTTTTTAACACCTAAAAAATGCATTTGGTCGAAAAAACATTCGTTTATGTAGTTAAATTTTGGTTTTTTTTTTGATTATCATTTCATTATCGTTTCTTTGAAGATAAATTCAACCTAAACAAAAGTTAATCAATGTTAAAAATTCATTTAATCAACATTGACTTATTACATTTGACAAAAGTATGAAAATTGTTTTGAACAAATTTTACCCATTAACAGCCTTCCTTTTTGGGATAATGGAAATTTTTGCGAAAAATGACAAGGACAAAAGCAAAGGACCACCATCACCTTCTCCTACAGGAAGACCACCATCCCCTCCAGGCCTACCTATTGACGAAGGCATTTTTTGGCTATTGATTATTGCCCTACTTTTAGGAATATACTACATCTATAAATATGAAATAAAAAGAAAGTCTTTGGGATAAACCAAAGACTTTCTTTTTAAAATCAATCTTGTTTTTTATTTTATTGAATACAATCTCGAAACATATTTTCCTATTACATCAAATTCAAGATTGATTTTTGTCCCCACTTCAAAATTATGAAAATTGGTATGCTCGTATGTATACGGAATAATGGCTACGCTAAATTGATTTTCCTTAGAATTTACCACAGTCAAACTAACCCCATTTACCGTAATAGAACCTTTTTCAATGGTGATGTTATTTAAAGCTTCATCATATTCAAAAGTAAAAATCCAGCTTCCATTCGCTTCAGTAACACCAACACAAACCCCTATTTGATCTACATGACCTTGAACAATGTGACCATCTAACCTGTCTCCTAACTTCATCGCTCTTTCAAGATTAACAAAATCACCAACGCTCCAATTTCCTATATTAGTTTTTTGAATCGTTTCATCAATTGCGGTGACAGTGTATGCATTTCCCTTTATCTCAACAACAGTTAAACAAATACCATTATGCGCCACACTTTGATCTATTTTGAGCTCATTGGTGATCGTCGAATCCACAGTAATGTGTATATTATTTTTCTCGTTCTTTATTTCTTGGATAGTTCCAAGGGTTTCTATGATTCCTGTAAACATTTCTTGTTTTATTTTACTAAATTTGCACTTCAAAATTAGCAATAAATACCTTGTGGTCATGATGAAAAGAGCAGAAAATATAATCGTAGGAATTTCTATTGGAGATTTGAACGGTATTGGAAGCGAAATAGTACTAAAAACATTTGAAGATTCTAGAATGCTAGAACTATGTACACCCGTTATTTTTGCCAATGTAAAAATCATGTCATTTATCAAAAAAAACCTGAATTCAGCTGTTGCTTTACATGGTATTGATAAATTAGACCAAATTATTCCTGGAAAAATAAATGTATTTAATTTATGGAAAGAAGGAGTTGATTTAAATTATGGAGTTAACGACGAAAAAGTAGGCGAATATGCTATAAAATCCTTTACTGCAAGTACAAAAGCATTAAAGGACGGTGTTATTGATGTACTTGTAACTGCTCCAATAAACAAATACAACATTCAATCAGAGGATTTTAAATTCCCTGGCCATACGGATTATTTAAATCAAGAATTAGAAGGTGACGCCTTAATGTTGATGGTTCAAGGAAACTTAAGAGTTGGACTTCTCACAGACCATGTCCCTTTAAACAAAGTATCCGCTTCCCTGACAGAATCTTTGATAACAAAAAAAATAGAAACAGTTAAAAAATCTTTAATACAGGACTTTAGCATCAACAAACCTAAAATTGCCGTTTTAGGTCTCAACCCACATTGTGGCGATGGCGGTGTAATTGGAAATGAAGATGATGCTGTTTTAAAACCTACTTTAGAAAAAATATTCTCTAAAGGAACTTTAGTTTTTGGTCCTTTTGCTGCCGATGGCTTTTTTGGTAGTGGCCAATATGAAAAATATGATGCCATAATTGCCACTTATCACGATCAAGGTTTAATACCATTTAAAACCTTATCGTTCGGAAAAGGAGTAAATTACACAGCA
>JAHEBK010000009.1 GCA_024642295.1 Flavobacterium sp.
AACCACAGCACAACCTGCAAATTTCTCCAATCCTTCCTCTAAAGCACGAAGGGTATTTACATCTAAATCATTGGTTGGCTCATCCAGTAGCAATACGTTTCCTTCTTCTTTTAAAGTCATTGCAAGGTGCAAACGGTTACGTTCTCCTCCAGAAAGTGTTGCTACTTTTTTATTTTGATCACTTCCACCAAAGTTAAAACGACTCAAATAAGCTCTAGAATTTACTTGGCGTCCGCCCATCATAATCAATTCCTGACCATCACAGAAGTTTTCCCAAATTGATTTATTAGGGTCAATATTAGAGTGTGCTTGATCGACGTAGGCAATTTTTACGGTATCTCCTACTGTAAATTCGCCGCTATCTGTTTCTTGCTCACCCATAATCATTCGGAAAATAGTTGATTTACCCGCACCGTTTGGCCCGATAATCCCAACAATTCCTGCTTGTGGCAATGTAAAATTCAAGTTGTCATATAATAGTTTATCACCAAAAGCTTTCGCAACAGCTTTGGACTCGATTACATTGGTTCCCAAACGAGGACCATTTGGAATATAAATTTCTAATTTTTCGTCCAGTTCTTTTTGGTCTTCGTTCAATAACTTATCATAGTTTTGCAAACGAGCTTTTTGTTTGGTTTGACGCCCTTTGGCTCCTTGACGAACCCACTCTAACTCACGTTCTAAGTTTTTTCTGCGTTTTGAAGCTACTTTTTCCTCTTGTGCCAAACGACTTGATTTTTGGTCTAACCAAGAAGAATAATTTCCTTTCCACGGAATACCCTCACCTCTATCCAACTCTAAAATCCATCCTGCTACATTATCCAAGAAGTATCTATCGTGCGTTACCGCAATTACTGTTCCTGCATATTGTGCCAAATGTTGTTCTAACCATAGAACACTCTCTGCATCCAAGTGGTTGGTAGGCTCATCCAATAACAATACATCAGGTTGTTTCAACAACAAACGACATAAAGCCACACGACGACGCTCTCCTCCAGAAAGATTTTTAATAGGTGTATCGGCATCTGGCGTGCGAAGCGCATCCATTGCGATTTCTAGTTTGGTATCAATTTCCCAAGCTCCCAAGGCATCAATTTTATCTTGCAAAGCCGCTTGACGGTCCATTAATTTATCCATTTTGTCTGGATCGGAATAGTTCTCTTCAAGACCAAACAAATCATTGATTTTGTTGTACTCGTCAAGAACTTGCATTGTTTCGGCAACTCCTTCACGAACAATTTCGATTACGGTTTTACTATCATCAAGAATAGGCTCTTGCTCTAAATACCCAACAGTATATCCTGGAGCGAAAACAACATCCCCTTGATAGTTTTTATCTACTCCTGCAATAATCTTCAAAAGTGAAGATTTTCCCGAACCATTAAGTCCTAAAATACCAATCTTAGCTCCGTAAAAGAAACTCAAATAAATATTTTTTAGTACTGGTTTATCTGCTCCTTGATAGGTTTTACTCAATTTTGACATTGAGAAAATTACTTTCTTATCGTCTGACATATTTTTGTTTATTGTTTATTGTTTGTGGTTTTTAGTTTGTGGTTTATGTTTGTCGTTGGCTGTTGATTACTTAAACTTAAGTCCTTTGATATCACAATTTCTTAAATAATTCATCATTGCTCCAATTTTATTTTTTTCTATTTCGGCCATTTCATTTAATTTCAAATGTTGTTCTTCTGAAATTAGTTTTTTATTAAAAGCTCGGTACGATTGCCATTTTACTTCACCAATTGAACCTTTGGCAATACTCAAAAATTGTATGAATTCTTTATTTCCGTTTCGTTCAAAACCTTCTGCAATATTATCCATCACTGAACCCGAACTTCTGTCAATTTGATCTTTTAACGAATAATTTGTTTTTAAAGTTGTTGTCTGAATCAATAATTCAACATATTGTTAAATCTCTCTTGCTTTTTGCCAAATTTCTAAATCTTCAAATTTATTTATTTTCGCCATAACAACAAACCAAAAACTAAAGCCTTCCTTTCAACGAATTAAACACCCATGAAATTGCCAAAAATCCAACTCCAACAGCTGCAAATCCCCATCCTGCCACATCATCATATCGAAATGCTCCAAGGCCAATCAATAAAAATCCCATTAACAGCATTATAAAAGTTGCCCAGCCTAAAATTGTGTTTTTGTTCATTCCCATAGTTTGTGGTATTTTAAAAAGACAAATATCGTTAATTTATATGCCTAATTAAAAATTTGATACAGCATTTCTTTTAACAAATCGGCACTTGAAAGTGCATTTGCTCCTACTCCTTTGCTTTTTACATCAATTTCTCTCAAAGCCGTTACAATTTGACTTACTTTTCGCATCGGGTAATTCTTTATTGCTACATCATATTCTTTCATGAAATACGGATTTACTCCTATCAAACCGGCAACCTTTGTTGGATTTTTATCCTTGGCTCCGTGGTATTTTAATAATTGAACGAAAAAACCAAACACCAAACCCGTTGTCATCACCATGGGATTGTCTTTGGGATTTTGTGCAAAATTCTCCGCTATTTTATATGCTTTCAATTGGTTGCGCTCCCCTATTGCTTTTCGCAATTCAAATACATTAAAATCTTTGCTGAAACCAATATTTTCTTCGATATCATGAGCTGTTATCGTGCTTCCTTTAGGCAAAATAACTTGCAATTTTTCGAGTTCATTGTTGATTTTACTCAAATCGGTTCCCAAAAACTCAACCAACATAGCTGTCGCTTTAGGTTCAATATTGTATTTCTTTCCCGCTAAAACACGCTTAATCCAATCTCCTACTTGGTTTTCATAAAGTTTTTTGCTTTCGTAAACCAATCCGTTTTTAGCGAGGGTTTTAGTTACTTTTTTGCGTTTGTCAAGCGTTTTGTATTTATAAGCCATCACCAAGACTGTTGTAGGCATTGGATTTTCGGCATAAGATTCTAATTTTTCAATCGTACGGCTTAATTCTTGCGCTTCTTTTACAATAACCACTTGGCGATCCGCCATCATAGGGTATCGTTTAGCAGTTGATACAATATCTTCAATTGTTACATCACGACCGTATAAAACCGTTTGATTAAATCCTTTTTCCTCTTCGGTCAAAATAGTATCTTCGATATAATCGGATAATTTATCAATATAATAGGACTCTTCCCCCATCAAAAAATAAATAGGTTTGATATTTCCCGCCTTTATATCATTAACAATTTTTACTACTTCGTCCATTTTTTTATTTCAGGTTTCAGGTTTCAAGTTATGAATAAGTCTAAATTAATCAGAAAAAGTTTGACACGAATTCCACAGATTTTCACAAAAGTGGAATCTTGAAAATGAAATTTCGCTAATTTCAACTGCCTAAAGCAGATTTCGTGAAATTATAGCATTATATGTTTCGTGTAAATTTGTGTAATTCGTGTAAAAAAATATTCAATCTGTGTAAGATTTCCATAACTTGAAACCTGAAACAAAATTAACTATTTTTGCTCCATGCAAAAGCTCAATTTTCCTTCTTATTCATTTCGATTCAAAAATAGCGAAAATAAAGTCTCTATCTTTGATGAAATCCGGAAAAAATTCATCATTCTTACTCCAGAAGAATGGGTCCGTCAGCATGTAGTACGTTTTTTATTGGAAGAAAAAAAGATTCCAAAATCACTTATCAATGTCGAAAAACTACTCAAAGTCAACGGATTAAATAAAAGATACGACATAGTGGTTTTCAACTCTGATGGCTCTATCTATATATTAGTAGAATGCAAAGCCCCCGAAGTCAAAATAGCACAAGCGACTTTTGACCAAATTGCTCGTTATAATATGACGATGAATGCCACTCTTTTGATGGTAAGTAATGGTTTGAATCATTACTTTTGCCAAATGGATTATGAGAATGAAAAGTATCATTTTCTTCCAGATTTACCGCAATACAACAACTAAAAAATGAAAATAGCAGTCGTTATACTCAATTGGAACGGAGTCGCATTATTAAAAAAGTTTTTACCTTCGGTGGTGGAATTTTCACCAGAAGCCACAGTGTATGTCGCCGATAATGCCTCGACTGATGATTCTGTTGCTTTTGTGAGAAGCAATTTTCCAACAGTTCAAATTGTAGAAAATAAAGGAAATTTCGGCTTTGCCAAAGGATACAACGAAGCCTTACAACATATTGAAGCTGATATTTTTGCCCTAGTTAATTCAGATGTTGAAGTAACCCAGAACTGGCTACAACCTATTATTAAAACCTTTGAAAACGAACCTAACACTGCCGTAATCCAACCAAAACTATTAGATTTTAAAAATAAAGCTTATTTTGAATATGCTGGTGCAGCAGGTGGATTCATTGACAAATATGGTTATCCTTATTGTCGTGGACGTATTTTTGATACTATTGAAAAAGACAACGGTCAATATGATGACGAAATTGAAATTTTCTGGGCATCAGGTGCTTGTTTTTTTATCCGATCAGCTGTGTACCAAGAAATGAATGGTTTTGATGATGATTTTTTTGCTCACCAAGAAGAAATTGATTTGTGTTGGCGTATTATTAATAAGGGCTACACTATTAAGTACAATTCGAATTCTGTAGTCTATCATGTTGGAGGTGCAACTTTAGATCAAGGAAATCCTAAAAAAACATATTTAAATTTTAGAAACTCATTGTTGATGTTGGTAAAAAACGTACCCAAAAACTCGTTGTTTTTCATTTTATTTTTTCGCCTGATATTAGATGGGATTGCAGGATTACGATTTATTTCGCAAGGAAAATGGAGTCATTTTACAGCAATTTTAAAAGCTCATTTTTCTTTTTACTGCTCAATACCAAATACATACAAAAAAAGAGTTCGTTTCCAAACTACAAAATACTATCAAAGTACTAGTATAATAAACCAATACTACATTAATAATGGCAAGGTATTTGTTAACAAAATTTAACAGTACTTTATAAGTATATTTTAAACATTAAAAACTAAATTTGTACCCAAACTTAATTATTGAATTTATGAAAAAAATCGTAGTTGCCTTATCAGTATTAACTTTATTAGCTTCATGCGTTTCAAAAAAGAAATACCAAGAATTAGAAGCTAGAAATAAAGAAACACAAGACTTATTAAACAGTTGTACAGTAAAACTTAATTCTTGTTTGGAAGAAAAAGCAGGACTTCAAGCCTCTGTAAATGGTTTAAAAGAGTACAACCAAAACTTAATTACAACTTCTAAGGATTTAACAATGTTAACTTCAAAAGGAGCTGAAAACCTAGAAAAATCTTTAGAAAGCTTAAAAGAAAAAGATTTAAAAATTAGCAGATTACAAGATGCATTGACACGTAAAGACAGCGTAACTCTTGCTCTTGTTTCAAGCCTGAAAAGTTCTGTTGGAATTTCAGATCCAGATATCGAAATCAACGTTGAAAAAGGAGTGGTTTACATTTCTATCGCTGATAAATTGTTATTCAAAAGTGGTAGCTATGATGTAACATCACAAGCAAAAAGTGTTTTAGCTAAAGTTGCCAAAGTTGTTAATGACAAACCAGACTTTGAATGTATGGTTGAGGGACATACAGATAACGTTCCTTACCTTGGAAACGGAGTATTATTAGACAACTGGGATTTAAGTGTAAAACGTTCTACATCTATCATCCGTGTTTTAACAGGTCAACTAGGTGTTAAACCAGAGCAATTAGTTGCTGCAGGTAGAAGTTCATACGTACCTTTAGTATCTAACGATTCTGCAGAGAACAGAGCTCGTAACCGTAGAACTCGTATCATTGTATTGCCAAAAATTGATCAATTCTACGACATGATCGAAAAAGAAATGAAAAAACAAAAACAATAATTTGCAATTTGTTTTCCAATATAAAACGTCTTGAGCAATCAGGACGTTTTTTTTGTTTCAATTTTCCGCTATTTAAATAGTGTAATAATATATTCCCAAAATACCTTTATGATAATTTGGTTTTTAATGTACATTAGTAGTATTAAATACAGCCCCAAAATTGAACTTATTTTCCAAAATACTTCTGTTACTACTTTTTTTATTCATTTCAGCAAAACAATATGGCCAACACCATTCCCAGTTGTTTGTTGAAGTAAATATGGAAGATAAAATTTTAAATATTCAGCAAAAAATTACTTACCACAATCAATCTACAGATTCCATCGGTACGATTGTTTTAAACGATTGGAATAACGCTTTTTCAAATGTAAATTCTCCTCTTGCCAAACGTTTTTCAGATGAGTTTTACAGAGGATTTCATTTAGCCAAAGAAGAAGAACGCGGCAGCACTCAAAACATTACCATTATTGACCAAAATAAATTATTTCTTATATGGCAACGCACTACAGACAACCCAGATGTCATTAGTATTAAATTAAGAGAGAAACTGGCTCCAAACGAAAAAATAGCCCTACAACTCACTTACATTGTAAAAGTTCCAAGTGATCGTTTTACTAGATTTGGATACAATGATTTGGATGGAATGAATTTAAGAAATTGGTATCTTACTCCTGCCCGTTATCAAAATCATCAATTCATTATCTATAACAATAATAACCTAGATGATATTGTTAACGCCATTTGTGATTACAACATTGAATTAAAAATCCCAAAAAAATATTCAATCGCTACCGACTTAAATAGTACTATTTCTACTCAAACTCAAACATCTTCAATTTATCAACTTCATGGTACAAAAAGAACTGATTTTAGTTTGATTTTAGAACCTATCTCTACATTTGAAAATTTTCAAATCGAAGATTTAAATGTTGTAACCAACCTAAAAGATACTAAATTATCATCCGTACAAAAAGCTATAATTGTTGATTGTGTCGTAAAATACACCACTAATATAATTGGAAAATATCCATTTGATAAAATAATAGTTTCACAAACCGATTATGAAAAAAATCCCTTTTATGGATTAAACCAGTTACCTTCTTTTATAAGTCCATTTTCAGACACTTTTGTCTATGAAATTACGTTTTTAAAAACTTTTTTAAATGTTTTTTTAAAAAACAGTCTCGCATTAGACCAAAGAAAGGATGCTTGGATTCACGATGCAATTCAAGTATATACTATGATGAAATATATAGAAGTCAACCATCCAAATAGTAAAATGATGGGGAGCGCTTCAAGTTTCAAGCTATTAAAAAGTTTTAATTTAACCAATCTAAATTTCAACGAGCAGTATAGTTATTTCTATATGCTAATGGCTAGAAAAAATCTTGACCAACCACTGAGTCTTCCCAAAAACGAATTAATTAAATTCAATGAACAAATTGCCAGTAAATATCGGGCTGGATTAAGCTTGCGCTATCTTGATAATTATCTCGAAAATAATGTGGTTGTAAACAGTATCCACGAATTATACACTACTAAACAAGGTCTTGAAGTAAAAAACAATGATTTTGAAACGATAGTAAAGAAAAATACAAATCAAAACATTGACTGGTTCTTTAATACCATTATTAATTCCAGAAAAGCGATTGACTATAAATTTTCAGACGTATTAAAAACCAAGGACAGTATTACTTTTAACATAAAAAACAAGACAGGGGTTATAGTTCCAATTCCTATTTATGGTATAAAAAATGGAGCAATTGTTTTTAAAAAATGGTTAAACCCTAAAAACAATGACAGTCTTTATACTATTGAACGTAATAATGCTGATAAAATAGTTTTAAATTATAAAAACGAAGTTCCTGAATACAACCTTCGAAACAATTGGAAATCATTAAGAGGTTTTTTTCCCAACAATCGTCCCGTAAAATTCGTATTCATGAAAGACCTAGAAGATCCTTATTACAATCAGGTTTTATATGTCCCAACCTTAGAATACAACCTTTATGACGGATTTATTCCAGGAATACGACTTCATAACAAAACAATTCTAGACAAACCATTCACTTTTGATGTAACACCAGCTTATTCTATTGGAGCCAAAACATTTTCAGGATCAGGTTCATTAGTGGTTAATCAAAATTATAGAGAAAGTGCACTGTTTAATGTTCGCTACGCTCTTTCAGGCTCCTATTTCCATTATGCACCTGACGCTACTTATCTAAAATTCAACCCAAACGTACAAATTAAATTTAGAGACAATGATTTTAGAGACAATCGAAAAGAACTTATTTATATACGCCAAGTGATTGTAAATAGAGAAATAAGTAAAATTATTCCAACTGACTTTTCAGAAAACTATTCTGTATTTAATGCTAAATATTACAACACAAAAACTGAAGTTACAAATCACTTTAGTTTTATGTCTGAAATTCAAATTTCTAATAAATTCAGTAAAGCAATAACAGAACTATCCTATCGCAAATTATTCGAAAACAATCATCAAGTCAACCTTCGCTTTTACGCTGGAGCCTTTTTACACAATAAAACAAATACTGATTTTTTTAGTTTTTCACTGGACAAACCAACAGATTATTTGTTTGATTACAATTACTATGGTAGATCTGAAAACTCTGGTTTTTTCAGCCAACAATTAATCATTGCCGAAGGTGGTTTCAAATCCAAATTAAATATGCCTTTTGCCAATCAATGGATTACTACTTTGAATGGCGGATACAATATTTGGAATTGGGTTGAAGTGTATGGAGATATTGGCTTTTTAAAAAACAAATACCACAACGAACGCTTTTTATTCGATAGTGGAATTCGTCTGAATTTAGTCACTGATTATTTTGAAGTTTACTTTCCGGTCTATTCTTCAAATGGTTGGGAAATCAGTCAAAACAATTACAACGAAAAAATCAGATTTGTCATCACTTTATCACCAAAAATCATCACCAATCTATTCAATAGAAAATGGTTTTAAACCAATGTTTTTATTACATAATAAATACCTATTCTTTATTAAAAAAATATATAAAACAAAAAACACTTGATTTTATGTAAAATATCTAATGAATTTTAAACTTTTTTTTTCATTAATGCATTATGAAAATAGCCAGTTTTTAAGTAAATTTGCATCACCAAGTTACACCTTCATAAACTATGATAAAAGAAAAAAACAATACTGCATTAACATTTGAAGATTTCAAAACTGAAGTATTAAATGATTACACCATTGCCATAACAAGCAGGGAATGTAGTTTGTTAGGAAGAAAAGAAGTTTTAACAGGTAAAGCTAAGTTTGGAATTTTTGGTGATGGTAAAGAATTACCTCAAATTGCCATGGCAAAATTCTTCAAAAATGGTGATTTTAGGTCTGGATATTACCGTGACCAAACCTTTATGATGGCTATTGGCGAATTAACTGTCGAACAACTATTTGCTGGATTATATGGTAATACAGACATAAAAGAAGAACCGATGTCGGCGGGAAGACAAATGGGAGGTCATTTTGTTACACATAGTTTGAACGAAGATGGTTCTTGGAAAAATTTGGCACAGCAAAAAAACTCAAGTGCTGACATCTCTCCTACAGCCGCACAAATGCCGCGTCTTCTTGGACTCGCTCAAGCTTCAAAAATATATAGAAACATTATCAATATTCCTAATCAAGCTAATTTTTCAGATAAAGGAAATGAAGTCGCTTGGGGGACAATTGGAAATGCAAGTACGTCAGAAGGAGTTTTTTTTGAAACTATAAATGCCGCAGGAGTATTACAAGTACCCATGGTAATAAGTATTTGGGATGATGAATATGGAATTTCAGTTCATGCCAAACACCAAACAACCAAAGAAAATATTTCTGAAATATTAAAAGGCTTCCAAAAAGAAACTAACACTAATGGTCTTGAACTAATAAAAGTTAAAGGTTGGGATTATTCAGACCTTATTGCTGCTTATGAAAAAGCTGGTAATATTGCCCGAGAAAAACACATTCCCGTACTAATCCATGTTGAAGAACTAACACAACCTCAAGGACATTCTAGTTCAGGTTCACATGAAAGATATAAAAGTAAAGAACGTCTGGATTGGGAAAAGGAATTTGATTGCATCAGACAGATGCGACTATGGATGATTGCCATTAATATTGCTTCACCTGAAGAACTTGACGAAATTGATGCTAAAGCAAAAAAAATAGTTCTTGAAGCCAAGAAAAAAGCATGGATTACTTTTATCACTCCTATTATCAATGAACAAAAGGAACTAGTTGCATTACTAGAAAAAATAGCTCCTTCCACCAAAAATATAGAGGAAATTCTTGTGCAAGCCAAAAGGCTAAAAAGCATCAAAGAACCTTTGAAAAAGGAAATTTTAGTTGCCGCTCGTAAAAGCTTGCGACTGATTGAAAATAGTCCTGAAAAAACAGAACTTGTCAATTGGATTGCTTCTTTTACAAGAAAATATCAAGATGCTTTTAGTAGAAATTTATATTCAGAATCTGAATTTAATGTATTTTCTGCCAAAGAAATAGCAGCTGAATATGAAGAAAATGCAAAACCTATTGCTGACGGTAGAATGATTATAAGAGATAATTTTGACGCTCTCTTTACCAAATATCCTGAAGCATTAATTTTTGGTGAAGATTCAGGAAATATTGGAGATGTGAATCAAGGTTTAGAAGGACTTCAAGAAAAATTTGGTGAATTGCGTGTAGCTGATGTTGGCATCCGCGAAGCTACTATTATAGGTCAAGGAATTGGAATGGCATTAAGAGGATTAAAGCCAATTGCTGAAATACAATATCTAGATTATTTGATCTATGCTATACAAATCATGAGTGATGATTTAGCTTCTTTACAATATAGAACAGCCGGAAGACAAAAAGCACCTTTAATTATTCGTACACGTGGACATCGATTAGAAGGTATTTGGCATTCTGGATCGCCTATGGGAATGATTATCAATGCCATTAGAGGTATTCATGTATTGGTTCCTAGAAACATGACCAAAGCAGCTGGATTTTACAACTCACTTATGGAATGTGACGAACCAGCGGTTGTTATCGAATGTTTGAATGGTTACAGATTAAAAGAGAAAACACCTATTAATTTTGGCGCATTCAAAACTCCAATAGGTGTTGTTGAAACTATCAAAGACGGAACAGACATCACTCTTGTTTCTTATGGCTCAACCTTACGATTAGTTGAACAAGCAGCAATAGAATTGATGGAAACAGGAATCAATTGTGAAGTTATTGACATTCAGTCATTAATCCCTTTTGATATTAATCATGATTTGGTTAAAAGTGTGATAAAAACCAATCGACTTTTGGTTATTGACGAAGACGTTCCAGGAGGTGCATCTGCTTATATATTACAACAAATTATAGAAGAACAAAATGGCTATCAGTATCTTGATAGTAAACCACAAACTTTAACTGCCAAAGCACATAGACCTGCTTATGGTACTGATGGAGATTATTTTTCAAAGCCTTCTATTGAAGATATTTACGAAAAAGTTTACGCCATGATGAATGAAGTAAATCCATCTAAATATCCTAGCTTATATTAAACAAAAGAAACCATTAAACAGCTACATCTCAAATTAAGTATACTGTTTTATATTTCAAATTTTCACAAACAAACAAAACCCATTGAAAACTAAAGCCTTATTCAACTGGAGCAGTGGTAAAGACTCTGCCCTAGCTTTATATAAAACATTACAAAATCCCGAATTAGAAATTTGCTGTTTACTTACAAGTGTAAACCAACAATTTCAACGTATTTCAATGCATGGTGTACGCGTCGAATTATTACTCCAACAAGCAAAAAGCATTGGATTACCTCTTGAAATTATGAAAATTCCAGAAATGCCAACTATGGAAGTTTATGAGGAAGTCATGTCGAATATGTTGACTAAACTTAAAGACCAAGGAATTACACATTCTATTTTTGGAGATATTTTCTTAGAAGATTTACGCAAATACCGCGAAGATAAATTGGCAACAATGGATTTCAAAGGGGTGTTCCCATTATGGAAAATCCCAACAACCGATTTGATTCAAGAATTTATCGAATTAGGATTCAAAACCATTGTAGTTTGTGTCAATGAAAAATATCTTGACAAAAGTTTTGTTGGTCGTGTAATTGACCAAGATTTTATCGATGATTTGCCTGAAGGAGTTGATGTCTGTGGCGAAAACGGTGAATTTCACACCTTTACTTTTGATGGGCCAATTTTCTCTAAACCTATTGCTTTTGAAATTGGAGAAGTAGTATATCGTAAATATGAGAAACCAAAAGAAGCTAAACCATCCAATACCGCTTGTGATACCAACGATACAACAGCTTATGATTTTGGATTTTGGTATTGTGATTTGATAAAAAAATAAACTACTTTTCATTATACATTTTAAGTAGTTGAGTTACAGTATTCCAATTGCGAATTGTAGCCGTGACATTTAACTTCTTTTCAATATATTTTTGATCAAAACGAGTTTTCCCTGCTCCGACAGCATACTTGATAAATATACGATTACCATCTATTCTGGCTTCATCAGGCTTAAATTGACTTATTTTTAAATTATTGATATTTTCCGCTTTTAATTCGACAGAAACAAAAGCAACATACAGTTTTTTAATATCCGTATCTTTTTCTTTTAAGAAAGGATTATTAACAAAACAAGCTTCTAAATCTGCTTTATTAATCACAATCACAGGAACTTCATGACCAAATGCTTTGAAGATTTCTTGTTTGATTTTAAAACCTACTGCTGCTGTACTATCTTCTTTGGTATCTACAAAAACATTTCCGGATTGAATATAGGTTTGTACATTAGTAAAACCAATTCCTTCCAAAGTTGTTTTTAAAACCTCCATTTTCATCATATTGTGGCCTGAAACATTGATACCACGTAGTAAAGCAAGATGCGTTGTCATTGTCATTTTTTATTTTCAAAGATATTGGTTTGAATAAGAATTAACAATAGTAATTTTAAACAACCCTTTTATTGATTGAATATCGAAGTATGTTTACTGTTTCCAAATTTAAAAACAAAAAACTATCTTCGCTTTAGAAAGAAATTTAAGATTATAAATGAACAACCTCCTCCTTACTCCTATCGAATACCTCAAAGGCGTTGGTCCTCATCGGGGCGAATTGTTTCGTAAGGAATTGGGAATTCATAAGTATAGTGATTTGATTAATCTATATCCAAACCGCTATATTGATCGTACTCGTTATTATAAAATCAATGAGTTACAAAACACCGTTGCCGAGGTTCAAATCATCGGAAAAATTATTCATATAAAGACCGTTGAATTTGGTAAAAACAGAAAGCGATTAGTTGCTACTTTTATCGATGATACAGGACAAATGGAATTGGTATGGTTTCAAGGACACAAATGGATTCGGGAATCATTGAAGTTGAATGAAGTGATAGTAATTTTTGGGAAATGTACTGCTTTTGGTAGCCAATTCAATATGGCGCATCCAGAAATTGAATTGCTATCGGAACATCAACAAAGTTTGCGCTCAGCGATGCAACCTGTCTATCCATCGACTGAAAAACTCACCAACAAAGGAATAACGAATCGTGTGGTAAACAAGTTGATGCAACAACTATTTCACGAAACACAAGCTTTGTTTTCAGAAACGTTACCCGATTGCCTGATTGAAGAATTAAAGTTAATTTCAAAGCGAGAAGCCCTATTCAACATACATTTCCCTACCAGTGCCGAAGCTTTGGCGAAAGCCCAATTTCGTTTAAAATTTGAAGAACTCTTCTATATACAGATTCAGTTAATCCTGAAAAATCTGATTCAAAAACACAAAATTAAAGGACATCCATTTACGCTAGTAGGAGATTATTTCAATGATTTTTACCAAAACCATTTGCCTTTTGAACTTACCGGAGCGCAAAAAAGAGTGATAAAGGAAATCCGAACCGACATGGGAAGCAATGCCCAAATGAATCGTTTATTACAAGGTGATGTGGGTTCCGGAAAAACCATTGTAGCATTTATGAGTATTTTATTAGCCATTGACAATGGTTTTCAAGCTTGTTTGATGGCACCAACAGAAATCTTAGCCAATCAGCACTATATTGGACTTTCAGAATTAGCCAATAAACTGAATTTAAATATTAAAATACTAACTGGCTCAACTAAAACTTCAGCTCGTAAAATCATACATGAAGAACTCGAAAACGGCAGTTTACAAATCCTTATTGGAACACATGCTTTACTAGAAGACAAAGTGAAATTCCATAATTTAGGTTTAGCCGTCATTGATGAGCAACACCGTTTTGGTGTGGAACAACGTTCTAAATTATGGAAAAAGAATACGATACCACCACACGTTTTAGTGATGACTGCTACACCTATCCCACGAACTTTAGCGATGAGTTTGTATGGTGATTTAGATATTTCAGTCATTGATGAATTGCCACCAGGAAGGAAACCTATCAAAACCGTACATCGATTTGACAGCAACCGATTGAAAGTTTGGAAATTCATTAAGGACGAAATTGCTTTGGGAAGACAAATTTACATTGTATATCCGTTGATTCAAGAATCTGAAAAAATGGATTTCAAGGATTTAATGGATGGTTACGAAAGTATTTCTAGGGATTTCCCCCTACCCGATTATGCTGTTTCTATCCTTCACGGAAAAATGAAACCTGCAGACAAAGACGCTGAAATGAAACGCTTCGCTGATGGAAAAACCAATATTATGGTCGCTACTACGGTGATTGAAGTTGGTGTAAATGTTCCTAATGCTTCGGTGATGATTATTGAAAGTGCCGAACGTTTTGGACTCTCACAACTTCACCAATTACGGGGGCGTGTAGGACGTGGAGCCGAACAAAGTTATTGTATCTTGATGACCAGTCATAAATTAAGTGCTGATAGTAGAACCCGTATGGACACGATGGTACAAACCAATGACGGTTTTGAAATTGCCGAAGTCGATCTCAAACTTCGAGGTCCAGGCGACATGATGGGAACACAGCAAAGTGGTGTACTCAACCTGCAAATTGCTGATATCGTAAAAGACAAAGAAATTTTATCACTCGCCCGCTACCATGCACAAAAAATACTTTCGGTAGACGTAAGTTTAACCAAAACCGAAAACCAAATTATTAAGTCAATTTATTTAGAACTGTCTAAGAAGAAGAATATTTGGAATTATATTAGCTAGATACTTCTTTCCCTTATTTTTAAACGGCAAACTGCACCAGTTTTTTTTAAAACACTTTTAAAAAAATATCTTTATGATTAAATGAATTTATAGATAATCCTAAACCTTTATATTTGTATAAAAAAACCATGATAAGCTACAATCCTAAAGACTGGATCATATTCATATTCCGTTTTCACAAAGCTGACACGTTTCGAAAATTGTTTCCCTTGATGTTATTGATTGGTTTTTACTCAGCGGCTGTAGGATATCTCGAAATCGAATATTTGAATTTACCTGATGACAGTCATGTCAAAAACATTTCGATGATGCACGGAATGTTGGGATTTGTAATTTCATTATTGTTAGTATTTAGAACAAATACTGCTTATGACCGTTGGTGGGAAGGTCGAAAATTATGGGGTGCTTTAGTTAATAACAGTCGAAATCTTGCAATGAAACTAAATGCAATTTTAGAAGATGAAAAAGACAAAGTATTTTTTAGAAAAATGATTCCAAGTTATGCTTCAATATTAAACAAACATTTGAAAGACGAAGAAACTGGAAAACAATTATCCGAAGAACTTATATTCCCTTCTGAATACCATACCCACCGTCCCAATCAAGTAGCCAAAATGATGTTTCAAAAAATAAACGATCTTTATAAAAAACAAAAAATTACAGGGGATCAACTCATCATAATAA